>CAKQCH010000041.1:0-20416 GCA_934216735.1 uncultured Prevotella sp. | reverse complement strand
GCCTCCAGCAGGTTCTCGCCGTCTTCAAAATCCATCTCGCTCAGCAGCTTATGTTTCTTGAAGTCGATGGTGTAGGTCTTGCTGCCGTTGCTCACCATCACGATGCTCTTTCCTGCAAAAGGGAACTGAGCGTTGTAGAGGGCTCTTACCTTGATGTCCTTGGTAGGAGCAATCCACTGGTTGATGTCGTTGATGCCGAAGAGTTTGGTCTCTTTGCCCGTAGCCTTGTTCACGAGATAGCAAGCCTCCACGTCCTGGCGGATGAGTTCATTTCCCCACCAGGTGCACCAGCGGTTCTTTGCCACCATGTTGCGATAGTTGTTGCCGCCGAAGTTCAAATCCTCCAGGGTGAAGGTTTTCTCGCCCTTCTGCGCCGGAACAACGCCCTGCGCCTGTATATCGGTTGCATTCATAGCCATCATGGAAATCATAGCAGCGAAAGATAATTTATAAATTGAATTCTTCAGATTCATCATTGTTTTTTCTTGTTTTTTTATTTCTAGTGACATCGCGTTTTGCGATGTCACTAGAAATTCTTAATCCTCGTCATCAAAGTCGGTGTCGAAGCTAGGCTGGCTGCCACGTTTTCCTCCGAAGTCCTTGCCACCACGGCGGTCGCCCTTGAAGCCACCGCGCTTGTCGCCCTTCTCGAAACGCTTGCCTCCGAAGTCTCTGCCACCCTTGCGGTCGCCCTTGAATCCGCCACGCTTGTTGTCACGGTCGCCGCTGCGCTTTCCTCCGAAGCTGCGGCCGCCCTTGCGGTCATCATCCTCATCGTTGCGTCTTCCGGCACCCACACGTGGGCGTCCGCCACGGCGAATCTCATTGCGGCGCTTCTCGAAGTCCTCCAGGCGATGGCTGTGGAACTGGAAGCTGCGGATATCTGCATCCTCGTTCTCAGTCTCCTCGCTCACACGCTTCTTGAACTCGCGCTCCTTCTTGAAACGGTGTTTCTGTGCCATCTCGCTCTTCTCGCGCTCAGTCTTCACGATACCGCCCTCAGAGCGGAACTCCTTCATCTTGCCGTCGAACATCACGTACTTGCGGAACTCGCACTCCAGACTTCCGTTATATACCGGAATCTTGATAGATGGCTTCAATCCAATCTGCTCGAAGCACTCCTCACGGTAGCTCAATACCCAAGCCTCGTTGCCGGCGAAGGCACGCTTGAAGCGCTCGCCAATCATCTTGTAGGTATTCAGCAGGTTAGGGGTAGAGATACGCTCGCCGTAAGGAGGGTTCATCACGATGATGCTCTTCTCGGCAGGCTGGGTGAAGTCCTTGAAGTCCTGCTGGGCGATGGTGATATCCTTGCTCAGTCCGGCAGCACGCACGTTGAGGTTGGCTGTGTTCACCGCCTTCATATCTACGTCATATCCGTAGATGTGGTGCTCGAACTCACGCTCCTGAGAGTCATCGTTATAGATCATGTCGAAGAGATCCTGGTCAAAGTCGTTCCACTTCTCGAAGGCAAACTCCTTGCGGAATACACCTGGAGAGATGTTGCGGGCGATGAGGGCAGCCTCGATGGCGATTGTTCCCGAACCGCACATTGGATCAATGAAGTCGCATTCGCCCTTCCAGCCGGTCATCAGAATCATACCGGCAGCCAGCACCTCGTTCAATGGTGCCTCCACCTGCTCCTGACGGTAGCCGCGGCGGTGCAGACTCTCGCCACTTGAGTCGAGACTCAGCGTAGCCTTATCCTCAGCTATATGGATGTTGAGGCGGATGTCAGGGTTAGAAACGCTGATGTTAGGACGTGTGCCCTGCTTCTCGCGGAACCAGTCCACGATGGCATCCTTTACCTTGTAAGTCACGAAGCGTGAGTTGCGGAACTCCTCTGAATAGACTACAGAATCTACCGAGAAAGTCTTCTTCACGTCTAAGATGTCATCCCACTTAATCTTCTGAATCTCGTCGTACACCTCCTCGGCAGAACGTGCCTTGAAGTGCTTGATAGGTTTCAAGATACGGATGGCTGTGTGCAACTGGAAGTTAGCACGATACATCATTTCCTTGTCGCCTGTGAAAGATACCATGCGGCGACCTATTTGTACATTGTTAGCACCCAGTTGGGTGAGCTCCTCAGCCAAGACTGGCTCCAGACCCATAAAGGTCTTGGCAATGAGTTCAAATTCCTGTTCCATTATTGAATTCTATATCTAATAAACTTTGTTTTTCTTTTCTATATTTCTTTGTTTTCGGCTTCATATCCTTGGTCACCCACACGTTGGCACCCACGATGCAGCCTTCGCCGATGGTGATTCTGCCCAGGATGGTGGCGTTGGCATACACGATGACGTCGTCTTCCAAGATAGGGTGGCGAGGGATTCCCTTGATAGGATTGCCGTCCTTATCCAGCGGGAAGCTCTTGGCTCCCAGGGTGACACCCTGATAGAGTTTCACGTTGTTGCCGATGATGCAGGTGGCACCGATAACCACACCCGTGCCGTGGTCGATGGTGAAGTGGTGACCGATGGTAGCCTCCGGATTGATATCGATACCCGTCTCCGAGTGTGCCAGCTCCGTCATCATTCTTGGGATGAGTGGCACGCCGAGCTTGTGCAGAACATGGGCGATGCGATAGTTGGTTATCGCCTTGATTACGGGATAGCAGGAGATGATTTCTCCGTGGCTCATCGCCGCCGGGTCGCCGTTGTAGGCAGCCTCCACGTCGGTGGCTAGAATCTTGCGGAGGTTAGGAAATTCCATGATGGCTTTTGCGGCGATGACGCCTGCCTTGGCACGCTGGTGCTGCAGTTCAGCCTGGGTTTCCGTTTCGCAGTCATTGGCGAAACACAGTCCGGCGAGAATCTGCTCAGCGAGCATCTCGTAGAGTTTTTCTACTCTTACTCCGATATGATATTTGATGGTAGAGATATTGACGGAAGAGTTTCCGAAATATCCCGGAAAGAGGATAGAACGAGACAAATTGATAATATCTTCGAGCGCCTTGCCCGAAGGAAGTGGATTTCCGTCTCGATGCTGATGGAAGAGACCCTTCAATGATTCGGTGCTAGAAAGCTCATCGATAGTCTCTGTCAGCTGATGAGTTAATGTATCTTTACTCATGTTCTTAATGTATCAATAAAATTCGAGTGCAAAGATACGATTAATTTCTTGAACTGCAAAGAAATAAAGGAGCTTTTTTGGATTTTTTTTGTAGAAATGGAAAGATGGAGTGGAAAAAGTGGGGGTGGAGATAAGTGTTAAAATGAAAAACTATCTTGACATATCCCTGAATGCACTCCAGGCTATCGGAACCGCCACGAGGAAGGAGCAGACATCTGCCCACGCCTGGCACATCTCTACACCCAGCAATCCGAAGAAATGAGGGAGGATGAAGATGAGCGGAATGAAGAAGAGTCCGCTTCGGGCTGCCGCTACGATATTGGCACGGATAGGCTTGCGGATGGTTTGCATCAGCATGTTGGTGAGAACGATGGTGGCTACCAGCGGAAAACTGATTACCTGCCACTTCAGGGCTACGGAACCCACGGCCACCACATGAGGGTCATCACGGAAAAGTTCGATGATCTGCTCTGAGAAGATGAAGCCGATGACGGCACATACTGCCAGGAACACCGTGCCGCATTTGATGCAAAAATAGTAGGCTTCCTTCACTCGGGAGTACAGTTTGGCACCATAGCAGAAACCGCAGAGGGGCTGGAATCCCTGTCCCAGACCAATGACCACGGCATAGGTGAAGAAGGAAATTCTTGTTACAATACTCATGCCCGCAATGGCCGCATCACCATAGGCTCCTGCTGCCACATTCAGCACCAGGGTGGCGATGCTTCCCAAGCCCTGTCTTGACAAGGATGGGGTGCCGCCAAAGATGATTTCCTTGGCGTATGCCTTGGTTGGCGTGAAGTTGCGAAGATGAATCCGGATATTCTGTCCCTTGTGCGTCATCCAGAAAAGCATTGCGCATCCGAAGCACTGACTGATGAGGGTAGCAATGGCTGCACCTGTGATGCCTAAGGCAAAATAAATGATGAGCAGCGGGGCAAGAATCAGATTGAGTAATACGCCCGACATGATGCCCTTCATGGCATACATTGTGTTGCCTTGAAAGCGCATTAAGTTATTGAGCGTTAATGATGTAGTCATAAAAGGAGCACCCAGCAGGATGATGCCCAGATAGCGCTCTGTATAGGGTTGGATGGTAGGTGTTGAACCCAAAAGAATGCAGAGCGGTGTAAGGAATATTTGTCCTAAAACGGCGATGATGAGACCCGTAAGAAAACTCAGCACGAAGCCCGTAGCAGCCATTTTCTTCGCCTTCTCTTCCTCTTTGGCGCCCAGCATGCGGGAGATGTAGTTTCCGGCTCCGTGACCATAGAAGAAACCCACAGCCTGAATCACCGCCATCATGGCAAATGATACGCCCACGGCAGCCACGCTCTGGGTGTTGATGCTGCCCACGAAATAGGTGTCGGCGAGGTTGTACATACTCGTCGACAACATGCTGATGATGGTAGGAATCGCCATCGTGAAAACCACCCTGTGCACGGGAGCATGGGTGAGGAAAGTATAATTATCTCTCGTTTTCTTCATATTTTCCGAAACTGCTTTTTCTGTCAGAATTGCCAAATTCAGTGTGCAAAGGTACTGTTTTATTTTCTTTTGAACTAAATATTCGGGCATTTTAACTATCTATTTGAAAAAAAATCTGCTATTAGTTGGCAGAGTAGAAAAAAACTCGTAATTTTGCAGCGGTTTTCTCTTATACATTAATTAAAAAGAGATGAAGTCCATTGATTTAAAAGAGATGAACTCTATTACTTGATAAGAGATAAATGCCGTTTTTAAGAAATAGAAAAAGAAAAATAGATAGTTAAATGAGTGATATAAAAATCGTACCGGTTACCACCAAGAAGGGGTTGAGGGCTTTCATCCAGTTCTATTACGACCTCTATAAGGGGAATAAATTTGCTGTGCCCTTCCTGCGGCTTGACGAATGGAATACGCTGAGCAAGAACAAGAATCCGGCTTTCGAATTCTGCGATGCTCAGTATTTCCTGGCCATCGACTACAGTGTGCCGAAGGTGGTGGGCAGAGTGGCTGCCATCATCAACCACCGTGCCAACGAGCAATGGAACAAGAAGCAGGTGCGCTTCGGCTGGCTCGACTTCATCGACGATATGGAGGTATCGTGCAAGTTGCTGGATGCCGTTGCTGAATGGGGAAGAGAACACAAAATGGAAGAGATGGTGGGACCGCTCGGATTCACCGATATGGATAGAGAAGGTATGCTGATTGAGGGCTTTCACGAGAAATCTACCATGTATGTGAACTACAATTATCCTTACTATCCGCAGCATATCGAAGGCTTCAATCTCCTGAAAAAAGACAACGATTGGGTGGAATATCGCATCAAGGTTCCTGAGGTGACACCGCCGAAATTCGCCAAGACTGCCGAAATGATAGAGAAGCGATACAACCTGCACGTGCGTAAGTTTACCAAGAACGAACTGGTGAAGCAGGGCATGGGCAGAGAGGTGTTCCACATCGTGAACGAGACCTACAAGGACCTCTACGACTTCCAGCAGCTCACCGAGAATCAGATTGATGGTTATGTGGATTCCTACATCAAGATAGCCGATACGAACCTTATCACCGGTGTGGTGGATGGCAACGATAACAACCGCCTGATAGGCTTCGGCGTATCCTTCCCGTCGCTCACCGATGCCCTGCAGAAAATAGGCAACGGCAAGCTGCTGCCTTGGGGCTGGTGGCAGATAGTGAAGGCATTGAAATTGCACAAGACCGACACCGTAGACCTGGTGCTCATCGGCGTGCTGCCGGAATATCGTAGCAAGGGTGCCAATGCCCTGATTTTTGCCGACCTCATCGAGCAATATCACCGCTACGGCTTCAAGTGGGCAGAGGCGATGCCGCAGATGGAGACCAATAAGGGCGTACAGAGCCAGTGGCAGTATTTGGAGAGCGTGCAGCATCGCCGCCGCCGCTGCTACAAACAGAAATTATAAACTGAACTTCAGCATGTTCCAAAAACATGCTATACTTGAATAAAGCATGTTCTGAAACATGCCATACTTGAATAAAAAAGGAAAAATAGAATGAGATTTGCAGTTATTGCCGCAGGCGAGGGAAGCCGACTGGCACAGGAGGGTGTGGAACAGCCTAAACCATTGGTGCCATTGTGTGGCGAACCCATGATAGAGCGCCTTTTGCGCATCTTCGTAGATTGCGGTGCCACGGAAATTGTTGTGATTGTCAACGAATGGAGCACAGCGGTGCGTGAACATCTGGAGCAGATGCAGTTGCCAGTGCCTTTGCGCCTGGTGGTGAAGACCACTCCTAGTTCCATGCACAGTCTGCATGCCCTCTCGCCTTATCTCAGGGGCGAGCGTTTCTGTCTCACCACCGTGGATACCATCTTCCGTGAGGAGGAGTTCAAAAAGTATATCCGTTATTTCCAGGAGGCGAAGGAGATTGACGGTTGCATGGCAGTTACCCCATACGTGGATGATGAAAAACCACTGTGGGTTGGCGTGGAGAAGCAGGCGGATGCCGAGGGTGCCAGTCTGCTCGACAAGCAGGGTTCCCACAAGAAGCCTAGCATCACGGGCTTCCACGACAAGCAGGAGGGCGATGACCATCTGATTTCGGGTGGCATCTATTGCCTGGGCGACAAGGCGCTGGATGTGCTCGACCATTGCATGGAGCAGGGCATGAGCCGCATGCGCAACTTCCAGCGCCAGCTGGTGGTGGAGGGCTTGAAGCTGGAGGCTTATCCTATTAACAAGATTCTGGATGTTGACCACAAGGAAGATATCGCCAAGGCTGAGTCCTTTATCCATCCGCTGGAGGGTAAGACCCTGGTGGGCGTGTGCCGTGGCAACGAGTTTTCGCCCAACTGCGTGGATAACGATGCTGCCATCATGAACGCTGTGAAAGAGCAGCTGGAGGCGCTGGGGGCGCAGGTGATGCTGATGTGTGAGAAGGAGTTCTGCCGCAAGGCTGCCGTGCTGGAGAGAGCCTACGGATGGCCTCGCTGCCGTGTGGCCGTGGGCGTGGACGGCTTCTTCTCGATGGCACGCAGCAAGCAGGCGTTGGATGTGCTGGGCAGAATTGAGGAAGAAGGTGTGTTGGTGGTGAACTCCAGTCTGGGCGTGAACCGCTGCATCCGCCGCATCATGACCGAACGTTTCATCGCCGGAGGCATCGCTACTCCCGAGAGCCGCATCATCGGCAGAAACGGGGAGATGGTGAAGGATATCCACTATCCTTGCTGGCTGAAGCGTGGCGACGGCTGTGCGCAGCAGAAGGAGGATACCTGCTATGTGCAGAACGAGCAGGAGGCTGAGGCGCTGCTGAAGAATTTCTGGCTGCGCGGCATTACTTCGGTGGTGGTGAATGAGCATCTGAAGGGCGACCTCATCAAGTTCTATGGCGTATCGGGCACCGATTTCTTCTATTGGTTCTATCCTTCGAAATGCGGTCATCGTTCCAAGTTCGGTTTGGAGGTGATCAATGGTGATGCGCAGGGCATCGCCTTCGATGCCGATGCCTTGAAGGCTGAGGCTGACAAGGCTGCTGATATGCTAAGTGTGCCAGTATATGGCGGCGACTGCGTGGTAGGCGAGGATGGCAGCGTGAAGATTATCGACTTCAACGACTGGCCTAGCTTTGCGCCATGCCGTGATGAGGCTGCGTTCTATATCGCCACAAAAATGATACAGGAATAACAAAATAAAAAAGATATAGGAATAACAAAATAAAGATATAGGAAAAAATAGGAATTAAAAATAAAAAAGATGAATCAGGAATTTAAGGCTTCTCTGAAATCAGCGGATACCGAGGAGCACATTGATATTTATTTCTATCGTCCCATCGGTTACCAGTGGGCACGATTCTTCCGCATGCTTCACGTCACCCCAAATGTGGTGACCATTCTTTCCATCTTCCTCGGCGTAGGAGCGGGCATCTGCTTCTATTTCGACGATTTGGCAATCAACATCTTGGGCATCTTCTTGCTCATCTGGGCAAATGTTTATGACAGTTGCGACGGACAGCTGGCACGTCTTACCAACCAGAAGAGTGCCCTGGGCAGAATCCTGGATGGTGCGGCTGGCGACTTCTGGTTTGTCAGCATCTACTTCGCCATCTCTTTCCGCCTGATGCCGGAGTGGGGCTGGAAAATCTGGGCACTCTGCATCGTTGCCGGTTTCGGTTGCCATGCCATTCAGAGCCGTCTTGCCGACTACTACCGCCAGATTCACCTCTTCTTCCTGAAAGGCAAGGAGGGCAGCGAACTGGATGATGCCAGCAAGCAGGTGGAACTGTGGAAGCAGATGAAATGGAAGAAGGAACCTGTGCAGAAACTCTTCCAGTTCTTTTACAAGAACTATACCTTGGGTCAGGAGCGAGATACTCCTATCTTCCAGATATTCAAGAGAAATCTGCGCGAAAGATATCCGCAGCAGTTGCCTGAGCAGTTGCGTGCCGACTTCCGTGCAGGTAGTCTTCCATTGATGAAATTTGCCAACGTTCTTACCTTCAACTGGCGCAGCATCACGCTGTTTGTATCCATATTGATAGGTGAGCCATGGCTCTATCCAGCTGTCGAGATTACCGTGTTCAGTCTGATTTTCTTCTATATGCGAGGAACCCACGAGCGCCTTTGTCTGAAGCTCAACCAGAAGGTTCTGAAGGGAGAGTATGAGGCATAAAATTGTATCTTATGAATAATAAATTCAGAAATATTTTTATGGCGTTCGGAATCATCGCCATTATCATCATGCTCTGCACGATGGATATGGACTATACCGATATCTGGCGCTATCTGAAGCAGGCGGGCATCTATTTCCCGCTGATTCTCGGTTTGTGGCTCGTGATCTATTGGGTGAACACCTGTTCCTGGTGGCTTATCATCAACGACGAGGGCAGGGTGAAGGGGCTGTCGTTCTGGCGAGTGTATAAGCTCACCGTGAGCGGATTCGCCCTGAACTATACCACGCCTTGCGGACTGATGGGCGGCGAGCCTTACCGCATCATGGAGCTGAAGCCGTTTACGGGTGTGAGCAAGGCAACATCATCGGTGATTCTCTACGTGATGATGCACATCTTCTCGCATTTCTGGTTCTGGTTCTTGTCGGTATTTCTTTATATCGCCTTGTATCCCGTAGGGGTGTCGATGGGTATTATGCTGGGCGTTATTGCCGCCTTCTGCATGCTTGCCATCTATTTCTTCGTAAGAGGTTACAAGACGGGAATGGCGCAGAAAGGCATCCGTCTTCTTACTCATATCCCGTTTGTGAAGAACTGGGCAAGGAGATTTGAGCAGGAAAAACAGGATACCTTGGAGCAGATTGATTCGCAGATTGCGTTGCTGCATGGTCAGCACAAGCGCACGTTCTATGCCTCTCTTTTCTTCGAGGTGATGGCAAGGGTGTTGCAGAGCTTGGAAATTTATCTGATTCTGAAGGCGTTTGCAGCAGATATCAGCATAGCAGACAGTATTCTGATTCTCGCCTTTTCATCGCTCTTCAGCAACCTTATCTTCTTCTCTCCGATGCAGTTGGGCGCCCGAGAGGGTGGCTTGGCGTTGGCGGTGGATGGTCTGCATCTTACGGGCGCCTTGGGCGTATACACGGGTCTTATCACCCGCATCCGTGAGCTGGTATGGATAGCTATCGGCATCCTGCTCATCAAGGTAGGAAACAAGGATTTGAAGCAGATTCAGGCGGAATACGAGGAAGAGCAGAAGCAAAAGCAGAAAACTGATTAATAAAGGTAAAATAATGAAGAAACTAGATATAAAAGGAATTATCTTTGACTATGGCGGTACGCTCGATACCAGGGGCGACCACTGGTCGGAAGTGCTGTGGCAGGGCTATGAGCACTTCGGCATCGGTGTGGCTGCTGATGAAGAGGTGGAGCCAGGAGTGAGTATCCACAAGCAGGCTTTCCGTGATGCCTACGTGTATGGCGAGAGAGCCCTGGCGGTGAACCCTATCGTGACACCAGATTTCCATTTCGAGGATATTCTCAGAGAAAAACTGATTCTGGAATTGAATTTCCTGGCAGGAAAGGAGTTGCTGGAGACCGGAAAGGATGATGCTGAGAAGCAGGCGAAGCTTGGAAATGATTCAGATGCATCTTCAGAAAGTCTTTTGCTCTCCCTTTCCGATTCAGAAATCCATCAGATTGCGGTGGATATGGCGCATTACATTAATTCCAAGACCTTGGATTTGCTGCATGAGAACAAGCAGGTATTGGAGCATCTGAAGCAGGCGGGCTATCCGATGGTGCTCGTTTCCAACTTCTATGGCAACATCAACCAGGTGTTGAAGGATGCGGAGATTGACGGGTATTTCAAGGATGTGATAGAATCTGCTGTGGTGGGCGTTCGCAAACCGAACCCTGCCATCTTCGCCCTGGGCGTGTGTGCCTTGGATTTGCCAGCCTCTCAGGTATTGGTGGTGGGCGATACCTACGGCAAGGATATCATCCCGGCACACAAGCTGGGTTGCCACACCCTTTGGATCAAGGGATTGCAGTGGGAGGAGAAGCAGGTGGACGAATCCATCCCCGATGGAATCATCCGAAAACTCTCAGAAATGGAGGAATTTCTGAAAATCTCATAAAAAACTGAAATATATAATCGGTTTTTCATCGAAATTCAGAGATTATTTATAACTTTGCAGCTCGAAAACCAGTATGAATTAATAACGGGCTGCAAGCCCCTATATATAATAAAGGTAATGAAAGGTATTAAAAAATTGTATTTCATGCTCATCCTCTTCATGGTTTCTACCCTGCAGATGATGGCGCAGCAGAAGATAACGGGAAGGGTCATCGATGATGATGGCTTTGCGGTGCCTTATGCAAGTGTGCAGTACAAGGGCCACAAGATTGGCGTGTCTAGTGATGGAGAAGGTAAGTTCACCATCGAGAAGCATCCTGCATGGGTGCTCACCGTGAGCGCGCTGAGTTACAAAACCCAGACCGTGAAGATTGACGAGAAGACCAACTTCATTGAGGTGAAACTCAAGGATGATACCCATAAACTGGGCGAAGTGGTCGTGAAATCGAAGAAAGGCAGATACAAGCGCAAGGATAATCCTGCCGTGGAACTCATGCGCCGTGTCATCGCTGCCAAGAAGAAGAGCGACCTGAGCAACCATGATTATTATCAATATGATAAATATCAGAAAATAACCCTCGCCCTCAACGATTTGAGCAAGGAACAGCTGGAGAGCAAGTTCTTCAGCAAGCGACAGTATCTGCTCGACCAGGTGGAGACTTCGCCTTACAACGGCAAGCTCACCCTGCCTGTAAGCATCGACGAGACCGTTTCGCAGCACATCTACCGCAAGGATCCGAAGACTGAGAAGGATATCATCAAGGGTCAGCAAAGCAATGGTATCGGACAGGTAATCCAGACTGGAGAGATCCTGAACACAGCCCTGAAGGAAGTGTTCACAGACGTGGATATCTACGACGACTATGTGCGCCTGCTGCAGTATCCGTTCCCATCACCTATCGGCAAGACTGCCATCAGCTTCTACCATTATTATATAGAAGACACGGTGTATGTGGAGCGCGACCTGTGCTATCACCTGCAGTTTATCCCAGCCAACAGTCAGGATTTCGGCTTCCGTGGCGAGCTCTATGTGCTTGCCGACAGCAGTCTGCACGTGAAGAAATGTAATCTCTATATGCCTCACAATTCCGACGTGAACTGGGTGAAGGATATGAAGATAGAGCAGGAATATACCAAGCTCGACAATGGTGAGTGGGTGCTCACCAAGGATGATATGATAGCAGAGATGCATATGAACAAGCTGCTGCAGGACCTGCTGGTGGTGCGCAATACGCGACTCACCGACTATGCCTTCGACCCGCTGCCTAAGATGCTTTTCAAGGGTAAGGCGAAGGTAAGGCACGATATGGATGCCATGAACCGAGATGAGGCTTATTGGAACAAATACCGACAGGTGGACCTGACCAAGAGTGAATCGTCGATGGACAGTTTTATCCATCGCATGGAGAACTCCAAGGGCTTTAAATATATCATCTTCGGCCTCCGTGCGCTGATGGAGAACTATGTGGAGGTGGCTCATAAGAACCAGAAGGACGACAAGCGAAGCATCTTCGACTTGGGTCCGGTGAATACCTTCATCTCCAACAACTTCGTGGATGGCTTGCGCCTGCGTCTTGCCGGACGTACGATGGCAGCCTTGAACCCACACTTCTTCTGGGATGGTTACGGGGCATACGGTACGAAGAGCCATGAATGGTATTACGGCCACATCTTCACCTATTCGCTGAATAAGAAGAAAAACAGTCCGTTCGAGTTCCCTATGCGCAAGTTCACCTTTGAGGCAGGTCATGATATCACTTCGCCTTCAGACGATAACCTGCTGCACAACAAGGACAACCTGTTTATGACCATCCGTGCCACTACGCAGGACCAGATGTATCTCTATCAGCGCCAGAAGCTGGGGTTCACCTACGAGACCGATTGGGGCTTCCGCTTCGATACAAGCATCAGGTGGCAGAGCAACCGTCCTGTGGGACATCTTCATTATTTCAAGCTCGACGGCACGGAAGTGAAGAAGATCCGCACCACAGAGGCCACCGTGGGCATTGACTACAACCCGGGTGTCACCTATGTGAACACCAAGCAGCAGCGATTGCCTATCAACCTGGATAGTCCGGAACTGATGCTCTCGCACACCATGGGGCTGGATGGCTTCATGGGCGGCCAGTATCAGAGCAACATCACCCGCCTGGGCATCTACAAGCGCCAGTGGCTGGGCAGCTTCGGCTATGTGGATTTCAATATCGTGGGCAAGATGCAGTGGAACAAGGTGCCATTCACCATGCTCATCCAGCCACCAGTCAACCTCTCTTACTTTGAGCAGGAGGCAACCATCAGTATGATGAAAGACTGGGAGTTCCTCAGCGACCGCCAGGTGTTCTGGTCGGTGGCCTGGGATATGAACGGCAAGCTCCTGAACCGCATTCCGCTGATCAAGAAGTTGAAGTGGCGTGAATACGTGGCGGTGAAGGGAGTCTGGGGACAGTTGACTGACAAGAACAATCCGGTGAAGAATCCTACGGATGATGTCATCTTCCAGTTCCCTAACAATTCCTATACCTTCGGCAATACGCCATATTGGGAATTTGTGGCAGGTGTGCACAACATCTTCAAGTTCTTTGGAATCGATTATGTGCGCCGCCTGAACTACTTAGACCACGCCAACGTGGATAAGTGGGGTATCCGCTTCGGATTCCTCATGACATTCTAAAAAAAAAAGACGATGTTGATACCTAGCGTTTTGCTAGGTATCTAAAAACAGATAAGTTTGCTGTGGCATTTCTGCCATGGCAAACTTTTTATAAAAACAGGTCATATAATAAGAGATAGAAGAGAGTATAACAACATAAAAGAATAGGAGAATTTAATCATGAAAATTCTGTTAGCAGACAAGCAGGACATCACGCGCGCCGGACTGACCTACGTGATAGAGAAAATGGAAGGGTTTGAGACCAAGTACGTGGAAGACAAGACGGAGCTGATGCTCGCCTTGAAAGAGAACGAGGATACGGTAGTGGTATTAGACTACACGCTCTTCGACATCAATGATGCCGCCGAGCTCCTCATCCTCAACCAGCGTTTCCCCTATACCCGATGGCTTTTGTTCAGTGAAGATTTGAGTGCCGACTTCGTGAAGGTGCTCATTGCTAGCAGCAGCATGTTTAGTGTTCTTCTTAAGGAGAGTCCGATGATGGAGATTAAGGAGGCCATCCGCTTCTGTGTGGCGAGTAACCGCTTTGTCTGCCAGCGCATGATGGAGGTTCTGTTGGCTCCCGTGCAGCAGGAGCCGGAAGAGAAGGTGAACCTTACCAAGACCGAGACCGAAATTCTGAAGGACATCGCCCTTGGTATGACCACCAAGGAAATAGCCGAAAAGCGATTCTCCAGTTTCCATACCGTGAACACCCACCGCAAGAATATCTTCCGAAAGCTGGGCGTGAACAATGTGCATGAAGCAACCAAGTATGCACTCAGAGCCGGCCTGGTAGATTCGGCAGAGTATTATATCTAAAGAAGATTCGATATAAGCATGATATATAAAAAATGGCTTCAGATTGTCCTCCCGACATTCTGAAGCCTTTTGTTTCTAACTAACTTATTATCAACTATTCATTACTTTCGGCTGCAAAATTACAAGTTTTTATTGAAAAAATGATGTTTTTCCATGAAAAAACACACGTAAACGTTTGCAATTTCGGATAAAATCACTATCTTTGCATAAGATAAGCTGCACTCGGCAATTTGAAAGCAAGCTTTCATTGCGCTCGTTTGCATTATCTTTGCATTGTGTCTTATCAAGAGATGCATAAATAGATGGTTAACTTATAGAAAAATGATACACTAGTATCGAGAACGAGATTCATGAAACAGCGTAGAACATCACTTAAAGACCTGGCTGATAAACTAGGTGTGAGCATAGCCACGGTATCGCGTGCTTTGCGCAATAGCCACGAGGTGGGTGAGGAAATGACCCAGAAGGTGAAGCAGCTTGCCAAGGAGCTTAATTACCGGCCTAATCCTTTTGCTCAGAGTCTTCGAAAGGAGGCTCCGAGAGTGATTGGCGTGATAGTACCTAACCTGGTGACCCATTATTATGCCGCGGTGCTCGATGGCATCGAGGATTATGCGTCGAAGTTGGGCTATTCAGTCATCAGTGCCAACAGTCATGAAAACCATGAGCGCGAGGCGAAGGCACTGGACAACTTCCTCAACATGCATGTGGAAGGCATCATCGCCTGTCTGGCGCAGGATACTACCGACTATTCGCACTTCGAGCAGCTTCATGATATGGGCATACCGCTGGTGTTCTTTGCCCGCTGCTGCCTGGAAGACAAGTTCTCGCAGGTGGTGGGCAATGGCGACGTGGCAGCACAGGAGGCCACCCAGCACATGATAGAGACCGGTTCCCGTCGCATTGCCTTCATCGGTGGTCCTAACCATCTCGACATGGTGCGCCGCCGCAAGCATGGCTATCTGGAGGCACTCCGCGAGAACAGGATTCCTATCGACCGCTCGCTGGTGGTTTGCGATAAAATCGATTTCGATGTGGCACGCAATGCTACGCTCCGACTGCTGGAAGGGGAGAATCCGCCTGATGCCATCCTCGCCTTCAACGATATCATCACCTATGCCGCCTTCGATGCCATCAAGGCAAAGGGACTGCGCATTCCGCAGGATGTGGCCATCATCGGTTTTACCGATGGAGATACCGCAGCCTTCGTCACTCCAAGACTCACCGCCATCATGGATAAGGCGCACGAGCAGGGATCCAAGGCATGCGAACTGCTGATGAGAAGCATCAACGGCGATGAGAAGATATATAAAGAGGTGGTGCCGATGATTCTCAAAATCAGAGAAAGCTCGGAAAAGAACGAGGAAGAAAGATGAATATCAATCAGAAAATATAAACCTATAAATATAACAAACTAGAATGAAACAAAAACTAAAACTATTTCTGAAAGGCATCCTGGTGATGCTTTTGCTGGCGATGAAATCGCTGCCCTGTAATGCCATCGGCGCTTATGGGGCAGTGGATTTTAATCGGCTGACCAACAGAAATGGATTGAGCAACAGTCAGGTGAATGCCATATTCAAAGACCAGAAGGGCTATGTATGGTTTGGCACCCAGTCGGGACTCGACCGTTTCGACGGATTTCGTATGAAGGCATTTCTCTACGATGATGGCAATCCCAATTCCATCCCCAACAATTCGGTGGATGAAATTCAGCAGGCCATCAACGGATCGCTGTGGATTCATACTGGGGTGGGATATTGCATCTACCAGTATGACAAGGAGCGATTCGACCGCAAGCCAGAGGAATGGCTCAAGACCATCGGCGTGGATGGACCTCCTTACAAACTGCTCATCGACTCGAAGAAAAACATGTGGATGAGTGTGTATGGCCAGGGCATCTATTTTGTGGATGTCAAGAACATGACAGCTTTTCTCTTCCCTTTTTCCAAGACGAAATCACGCAGTTCGCTGCCTGATTATCAGGTGAGCTGTATCCGCGAGGACAACGGACAGGCGGTGGTTACCTTCGACAATGGTGTGATCTGCCGACTGGATGGCTATGCCCAGCAAGTGGTGTGGATGGACCGTTTTATCCTTAACAACAGACTCTCTACCGACCATTCGGTCTTCACCTTCGTAGACAGCAAGAACAACTATTGGGTGAATACCAATCTGGGCATCTATGTGTATCATAAGAATCTGAAGAAATGGTTTGCCGGGGCGAAGGGCTATCTGGCCACCTTCGGCTTTGATGTGCCGGCTTATCCGGGGCGCAAAGTCTTTATCCGTGATATGGCGAGAGACAAGCAGGGACACATGTGGATTGCCACCGACCATAACGGCTTGATTTATCTGGATTATGCCAAGAAAATTTGCCGCCAGTTTATGTACAATCCTAACGACAAGGGGTCTATCTCCGACAATTCGCTTCCTGAGTTGTACGTGGATGACAACGATGCTCTCTGGGTGGGTTCCTACAAGAATGGAGTAAACTATTATTCTGCATCTTCCACCAAATTCTATACCATTCCGCTGGGCGATGTATGTACCATTACGCAGGATTTGAACGGTAATCTCTGGTGCGGTACCAACGATGCGGGCATCGTGGCATACAATCCGACAACGGGCCAGTCGTCTCGTTTCTATGGAGCCAAAACCGGACTGGGTTCTGAAGTGGTGGTGAGCAGTACCACCATGAAGGATGGAACCTTGTATTTCGGAACCTTCAATGGCGGTCTTGCCCGTCTGTCGCATGGCGTGTGGAAATCCTATCATGCCGGAACCAGCGGACTGGCAAACAACAGCGTTTGGTGTCTTGCCGAGGCTCCCGACCATCGGCTTCTGATAGGAACCCTGGGCGGCGGTTTCCAGATTTTCGACCCGAATACGGAAAAATTTGAAACCTACAACACCAGCAACTCCAAGCTGACGAGCAACTTCATCAACTCACTCTTCATGCAGAATGCCAACCAGCTGCTGCTGGGACATTCGCAGAACATGTCTATCTTCGATTTCCATGACCGGAAGATTACGGATTTGAGCAAGATGTCGAACGGAAAGGGATTCCTGAGTCCATCTATCAACTATTCGATGATAGACAGTCGCGGACTCCTCTGGATAGCCACTCCTTCGGGCATCGCCATGTATGATCTGAAGTCGAACCAGGTGGAGAACATCAATAATCTGAACGGTACGCCGGGAGCCGTGGGCTGCTCCATCATCGAGGACAAGAACCATACGATGTGGCTGGTTTCAGAGTTTGTGGTTACCCACGTGAAGGTGGATAAGGATGAAGATGGCAAATGGAACCTGAAGATAACCAACTATAATTCGCTGGATGGCTTGCAGGAGCGCCAGTTTAACTATCGCTCGGCATGCCTGATGCGCAATGGCGACATCGCCATCGGTGGACAGGATGGTGTGAATATCATCAGTCCCCGTTCGGCACAGAATGCCAAGAACCATGTGCGTGCACTCTTCAGCGGCGTGGTTCTCTTCGATCATGCCCTGACGGCAGGCGAGGAGTATGAAGGCAGGGTGATTCTGGAGGAGTCGCTCGATGCCAGCCATCGTCTTGATTTGAGCTATAAGGACAATGCCTTCACCATCCAGCTGGCTTCCAGCGAAGTGACGGTGCCATCGCGCAACCGCTTCCTCTATCGCATGAAGGGAGTCACCGACAAGTGGCTGCTCACACCAGCCGACCGTCCGGAGGTAACCTTCACCAATCTCTCTTCGGGCAGCTATATCCTGCAGGTGAAGGTGGTGAACGGCGACGGAACCGTGAACGACGAGATCAGCGAGCTGGAAATCAATGTGGCTCCACCTTTCTATCTCTCTATCTGGGCATTCCTGGTATATATCGCCCTGATAGCCGCAGCCTTCTTCCTCTACCGTCGCAGAATGATAGAACGCCAGCGTAATCAGTTTGAGCGCAAGAGCATGGAGGACAGCATGAAGAAGACCAAGGAACTGAACGAGTTAAAACTGAACTTCTTCACCAACGTGAGCCATGAGCTCCGCACTCCGCTCACCCTCATCATCTCGCCGCTGGTGACGATGATAAGAGAAGAAGCCGACCCTGCCAAGCGCAGAAAGCTGGAGCTGATTCATCGCAACGCCACCCGTCTGCTCAATCTGGTGAACCAGATTCTCGACTTCCGCAAGTTCGACCAGAACAAGGAGAAGCTGAATCTCTCGCAAACGGAGATGGTAAGTTTCGTAGATAATATCTGCGCCTCCTTCCGTATCCTTGCCAACAACAAGGTGACGCTGGAGTTTGAATCGGAATTCCCTAAGCTGAATATGACGGTGGATGTGGATAAGGTGGGCAAGATAGTGAACAACCTCTTGAGCAATGCCTATAAGTTTACCCCTGATGGCGGCAAGATTGTAGTTTCGCTGCGTGCCAAGACCCGTTTCGAGATGAAGGGCGGTGAGCACGATATGCTTTGCATCTATGTGATTGATACCGGCAAGGGTATCAGCGATGAAGAGAAGAAGAATGTCTTCGACCGCTTCTATCAGGTGAACGGCACCGAGATGCAGCCTGCCGGAGGCAGTGGCATCGGACTCAACCTGGTGAAGAAATATGCCGAGTTGCATGGCGGCAATGTTTATGTGCGTGACAACGAAGCTGGCGGTTCGATATTCGTGGTAGAATTGCCTATCGCAGACGATGGTTCTGCCAAGGTGAATGCCCATCTGGGCACCTTGCGTTCGGCTCCTGTCATCACCACGGTGCATAAGGCAGCAGAGAATGATGTTCCAGAACTGATAGATGATGCATCGGCTTCCCTCTATGGCATGGCCCGCAAAAAGGTGCAGCCTGCTGCGGGAGATTCATCTGCACACAAGCCAACCTTGCTGCTGGTGGATGATAGCGACGACTTCCGCGAGTTCATGCACGACCTGCTTTCCGATTATACCGTGGTTGAGGCCGTGAACGGTCAGGATGCCTGGAACAAGATCATCGACCATCGTCCGGATATCATCCTCAGCGATGTGATGATGCCTGTGATGGATGGCAACGAACTCTGCCGCCAGGTGAAGGAGAACGACGAGACCGCTTCCATTCCATTCGTGATGCTGACGGCCCGTCTTGCCGATGAGCATCGCAAGGAGGGACTGATGAGCGGTGCGGATGAGTATATCACCAAGCCATTCAATATCGACATGCTCAACCTGCGACTCAAGAATCTCCTGAATCTCGTGAAGCGCACGGGAACGGTGGCGAAGCCTACGGGCGAAATGGTCAAGGAGAAGCAGCTCAACAACGGCCACTTCGTGCTGGGAACAGCCGACCAGAAGTTGATTGAGGATATCGACAACTATATCCGCGACAACTTGAGCAACCCTGATACATCCGTGGAATCGATGAGTGCTCATCTCTGCATCTCGCGCGTACAGTTATATAAGCGCATGATTTCGCTCATGGGCATCACGCCTTCGGAGTATCTTCGTGCCAAGAGAATCAAGTATGCCGAGCATCTGCTCCACTCCAATGAGTATAACATCAGCGAGATAGCCTACAAGGTGGGCTTCAACAATCCTCGCTACTTCTCCAAGTATTTCCAGGAAGCGTATGGCGTTACTCCTTCGCAATACAAGAAGAACCTGGAGGCTCAGGAATAACATCCTTTCATCCCCGAAGTAAGTAAACAAGACTGCTAAAATGTTGTCTCGTTTACCTGCTTCGGGGATTTTTTGTTTCGGGTTAACATTTTGTACCCTCATCCTAAACATTTGCACACCATGGAATCGGAATAATTTCGTATCTTTGCCACAGATTTAAGTAATACAACAAACAATCCTCTAAATAATATAGAATGAGAATAACTAAGACTTTATTCATTTCAGCAGTGCTGTTGATGAGCGCCACAGGCCTCCAGGCAGCAGGATTTATCCAGAAGGGTAATTATCTTACCGTTCAGATGAAAGAGCACCAGAATTATGGGCCAAGTCAGATTCGCTTACAGGTTGTAAACGATCAGATAATCCGTGTGCAGGCCACTGCCGAGCAGAGCTTCCGCAACAAGCAGAGCCTGATTATCGTGCCTCAGAACAGCAAGGCAAACTACAAGGTGGAGGAGCAGGGCGACAAGCTCATCATCACCACAGCTGCCATGCGTGCCGTTTTGAACGAGGCTACCGGTCAGATTACTTTCTATGATTTGAAAGATAATGTTCTCCTCAACGAGGTGGCGCAGGGTGGAAAGACCTTCAAGCCTTTCACTGTGCCCGACCGTGAGATTGGCGTTGATATCGCCAAGGTGCCTGAGGCGCAGAAGCACGGCTGGTCATGGCGTGCCCTCTTCGAC
>CAKQCH010000040.1:0-20801 GCA_934216735.1 uncultured Prevotella sp. | reverse complement strand
ACATCCTGACTTCTGCCGATGGTATCAAGTTTGCCGTCTGCAAAGAGTGGGGTGATAATTTTATTAATTTCTCACATCAAGTAGTAAATCTTGGATGGGAAATAAGTGAAGGATAAAAAGAGATTCGGGATGCTTTCGTTATGGAGGCATCCCGAAGTATTATACGAAGCTTTTGCCCCTTCTTTCAAAATTGCTCCAAAGGCATCTAATTTGTCCTTCAATAATGAGTCTGCAATGCGCTGTCTATATCCGTTTATAATCTCTGAATTTAAATCTGCTGCAAAAATACATAAAATACTGAAAATCAGGAATCTTTTTAAAGAAATCGGTGATTTGTAGGACTTTCATTCGGTGATTTGTGGAACTTTCGTTCGGTGATTTGTAGAATTTTCGTTCGGTGATTTGTAGAATTTATGCATAGCCACACGCTTTTGCAGGTGATTCTTATCTGCGTACAGACATCAGCCTGTGGTGATACTTTGTCTTCTTCATCACCGGCTGATGTTCTCATTATTATTATATAGTTCTATTTTACTTCTGTGAGCTTACCCGTCTGGGAATCGATGATGTAACCATGCAGATTGACATCCTTTGGTACAAGAGGGTGAGTACGGATGGTATCAATCGTATTTCTTACAGAATCCTCGGTGTCGTGGAAGCCCTCCAGCCAATGGTCTAGGTCGATGCCGCAAAGTCCGATGGTGTCGATGACATCCTGATGGATACCGCGCTTGAGCATCAATTCCTTCATCTGCTGGCCGTTCATGTGGCAGGCACCGCAGTTGGAGTGGGCGATGACCATGATTTCCTCTACACCCAGTTCGTAAATGGCAACCAGGAGGCTGCGCATGGCGGAGTCGAATGGACTGATAACCAGTCCGCCGGCATTCTTGATGAGCTTGGCATCTCCATTCTTCAATCCCAATGCCGCCGGCAGAAGCTCTGTCAGGCGGGTATCCATACAGGAAAGGATGGCAAGCTTCTTATCTGGGTATTTGCTCGTAAGATACTTCTCGTAACCCTTGCTGGCTACGAATTCCTCGTTATACTTGATAATTTCCTCTATAATCATAGTAGTGCTAATGAAATGTGAAACGAAATTTTCCTATTTCTCTGGGGTAGGCTTGAGATAAGCCATGAACTTCTCCGGCTGATAGTTGAGAACCAGCTCTTCAGGGAACTCTGCTTTCTCTACCAGCGGCATGATGTTGCTGTAGTCGGCAATCATGGCAGAGAAGTGGGCATCACTTCCGAAGATGACTGGTGTCTCGTACTTCTTGGCAAGTTCCAGCAGTTCCAGGTTATTGGGAGCTGCCACTGTTTTGTGACGGATGGGAGCCATGGAGTGATTGTTGATTTCGAGCAGGGTATGCGTCTCCTTGGAAACCTTCATCAGAGCCTCGAAATCCAGTTCTGCCGTTCCATCTCCAGGATGGGAGATAATCTGCACGAATGGATTGCGCATGGCGTTGATGACTCCCTGCGTGTTTTCTTCCCTGGTTCCTCCCTGCCAGCAAAGGCTATGAATGCCAGCGATTCGGATATCAAGTATGCGCCAGTAATCCTCATCGAGGTCAATATCGCCCTGGGTATTGAGGATGTTGAGTTCTGCTCCCAGCATCAGCTTGATTCCATAGAGCTGACGGGGAACGCAATGCAGGTTTCTGAAATAGATGGGATCACAGGTGCCCGGGATATGTGGTCCGTGCTCTGTGATTCCCAGTATTTCCAACCCCTTTTCTTTTGCAGCCATGGTCATTTCCTGCAAACTGCTGAAGGCATGACCCGATGCTATGGTATGTGTATGAACGTCTAATAATGTTTTCATACTGCAAAGGTACGGATATTTTGCGAATTAGTTTATTTCTCCATGATTAAAAAACATTTTTTTTCTTCGAAAATAGATGTTTTCCCACTTTTTACGCCTCCTCCTTCTTCGTTTTAGGAAGTACGAGGTTGAGAATCACGCCGATGACGGCAGAGAGACCGATGCCGGAAATGGCGAAGGAACCGGAGGAGAGGACGGCACCACCCAAGCCCATCGTCAGCATCACCGAGATGATGATGACATTGCGGGTTTCATTCATATCTACCTTGTTCTGCATCAGATTCTGAACACCCACACTGGCGATGGTGCCGAAAAGAAGCAGCATGATGCCACCTAATACCGCTTGAGGTATGCTCTGCAGCAAGGCACTCAATTTGCCCACGATAGAGAAACAGATGGCGGTGGCTGCGGATATGCGAATCACGGCAGGACTTGTGACCTTGGTGATAGACATCGCTCCCGTTACTTCAGAATAGGTAGTCTCAGGAGGACCACCCAGGAAGGCGGAACAGAGACACGCCACTCCATCGCCCAACATCGTGCGATGTAATCCCGGATCAGCCACGAAATCCTTCTTCGCCACGGCACTCACCACATACACGTCGCCGATATGTTCCAGCACCGGTGCTATCGCCACGGGTAACATATAGAGAAATGGCGCCCAGGAGAAATGGGTGATGGTATCGAAGCTTACCGGACAGGAGAACCACGAAGCCGCTGCTACATCCGAGAAATCTACCTCGCCCATGCAGATGGCGATGACGTAACCCACGATAACGCCCGAAATGATAGGCACCAGCTTCATCAGTCCCTTGCAGAAGGTAAGTACCAGGATGGCGGTGATAAGCGATGCGAAGGCGAGAACCCAGTTGGTCTTAGCCATATTCACAGCGCTGCCCGAAAGGGAAAGACCGATAAGGATGATGGCGGGTCCGATGACTACCGGAGGGAAAATCCTATCCAGCAGTTTCTTGCCCTGCCATTTTACTAGGGCGCTCATGATGAAATACACCAGGGAGACGCTGGTAAGTCCGGCGATGGTTCCCGGAAGTCCCCACTGCTTGGTGGCAGCGATGATAGGAGCGATGAAGGCGAAGGAACTGCCCAGGAAGATAGGCACCTTGCCCTTGGTGATGAAGTGAAAGAGAAAGGTTCCCACACCTGCGGTGAAGAGAGCCGTTGCCGGATCGATGCCTATCAGGAGAGGCACCAGAACCGTTGCACCGAAAGCCACAAATAGGAATTGTACTCCCACAAGGGTTTTCTTGGTCATAGAAAGTTGTTCTGTATTCATTATTCTTAATATTTGTTGCTAAATTTTTGCAAAAATACAAATAAAGTTTGAAAAAGCAAAGATTCTTCGGGCTTTTTCTCTTTTTGGGGTTATTTTAGGTTGCTGAATAGCAAAAACGGCTGCCAGTTTATAAGAAACTGACAGCCGTAATGATAATAGGTTTTATTTCGCAAATCCTTTCTTTTTCTTCATCCTCTTACCCACGAAGTTCCAGGATGGCATCTTCTTCAGGGTACTTCTCACGGGCTGTACATCCCAGAGCAGGAAGATGATCAGCACGGCAATGCCGATGAGACAGGTGACGCCATAGAGATTCCGGATGCTGAGCATCAGAAGATTGGTGGCATCGTAGGGCAAACCGCGCGACATGTTGTCTGCCATCTGATAACGGAGTCCGAAACTGTAAAGGCCTGAGCACATCGCCGACATCGGACCGTTGCGGATGATGCCTGCCATCGTCAATCCCATGAAGAAATGCTGGAACGGCATCAGTTCTTCCAGATACACGGTGAGCATGCAGAAGAAGATGGCGTTGCCGAAGCTTCTGAGAAAACAGGGCAGATAGAGTGCCTCGATGTTGAGACCCGGATCGATGAGGAAATACATCATCACGGGATAACATACCATCGTTGCCACGCCTATCGTGAGCAGACGGGTGTATTTCTGATGAAGCACCTTGCACCAGAAGAGGCAGAAGAGGCAGCCGGCGATGGCTCCCGTCCATTCCACGAAGTTGAGCACATTGGTGGTGATGTTGCCGAAATGCAGCACGCCACCCGTAAAGGCGGTTTGCAGCACTTTAGGCGTACTGCCCATGAACTCTACGAAGGCAAAAAGAATGAGCAGCGGGATGAGTCGCTTATACTTCCATGCCGCCGGAGCGATGTAAGGGTGACGGATGTGGAGCATTCGCTGGATGCAGAAATATCCGGTAAATATAAAGAGCAATACATCCATCTGCATGATCTTCGAATCGAGCCAGTTGTAGTGCTCGCCATAGGTGAAGAAGAAGATGAACTCCAGCATCCATGCCGACCACAGGATGCAGCCCAGATAGTCGAGACTGATGAAGGGCAGAGGTTTCATGAAGCGGAAGTCGTGGGTGGTGACATACACGATGAGTGCCATCAGGAGCAGGGCTCCCGTCATCGCCCAGTTGATGATGCGCCAATCCTGATAGATATAAATCAGGTGTTCGGTGACCCAGGGCGAGAGGAACATGTTTCCCAGAACGATGCAGTAGAGTAGGGGGAAGAAGATGGTGAAATCGCGCTTGGAGGTCATCCACAACTGGATGGTGCTCATACATTCGAAGGTTCCGCAGAGCTTGAAGAAGCCTGCGATGTAAGCGAGGATGCACATCAAGGGTACCGAGTCGGTCCACATGATGAGGAAATTACAGGTTGCCACTACCAGTGCCGCATTCAGCAGGAGCTGGCGGTTGGTAAAGTGGAACTTCATCTTGAAGAGGAAGGGGAATGGCATCGCCACGCCCACCACGTTGAACATGATGATCATGAGCACGTCTTCTCTCATCAAACTGTACTCGCCCATCACCTGGCTCATGGCTCCTCCATAGATTCCGCCCGACATCAGGAAGATGAAGGCGAAGAGGAGATAAATCCATGGCTGTAACCGGCGAGGAATATATCCATTGAACGATGGAACCCGGAAGGGTCCCTGAAGCATTGGAGGTCCTGGCATTTTCTATAATTTATAGTTTATAATTTATAGTGTATAGAACATTCTTGATAGTTTATAATTTATAGAACATTCTATTTGATGCGAACCTTGGTCTCTACATTCAGTCCGGCACGGAGCAGGGCTATCTGTTTCGGGTCATTGTCCTTGGTGAGGGCGATGCGAACAGGCACGCGCTGCTCTACCTTTACGAAGTTGCCGGTGGCATTATCCACAGGAATCATCGAATAGGCATTGCCGGCTGCGGCTGAAAGGGCTTCTACCTTGCCATGGAATACTACACCCGGGATGGCATCGGCGGTGAAATCTACGCTTTTGCCCACGGTGATGCCGTCCATCTGGGTCTCACGATAGTTGGCTACCACCCATACATCGTTGTCATCCACGATGCGGGCGAGCATCTGGCCAGGTTGCACCAGCTGTCCCTCGTGAATATCCTTTCTTCCCATCACACCATCGCAGGTTGCCACGATTACGGTATAGGAAAGGTTGAGGCGAGCCAGATTGAGCTGAGCCTCAGCCACGCTCTCTCCGGCACGTGAACCGCCGAGCTGCTGGGTCTGCACATTGCGAACCGATGCAGCACTAGCCTTGCGGCTGCTTGCCTGCTCATAACGTGCCTTGGCTCCCAGATAGCGGGCATAGGCATTGTCGTATTGCTGACGGGTTACCGCATCCTTCTTCATCAGGGCTGCAAAGCGGTCGAAGTCCTGCTTGGCATTCATCATATCCACACGAGTCTCCTCAATGCCGGCAGCAGCTGTCTGCACATTGGTATTGGTGGTGCCCATGCTGGCGGTTACCACCGAAGAACTTGACTTGGAGCCACGCAAGCCTGCCTCTGCCTGAGCCACGTGCAGGCGGAACTCAGCATCCTCGATGATGACGAGGGTATCGCCCTTCTTTACGTGCTGGTAGTCGTTGAATCGAATCTCCTTGATGAATCCCGGTACACGGGTATTGATAGGGGTGATATGGCGGTTTACCTGTGCATCATCTGTGTAAGCCACATCGCTGCCATGATAGAAATGGCTGAAGCACCAGCCGATAGCTCCCAGAAAAAGGAGGATAATCACTACATTATATATTCTCTTGATAATCTTCTTGCTCATAATCTCTTGATAATTGTTTTCGATAAAAACTCTTAATTCTGTTTTTTATTAAATTTCTCCTGCCACGTACTTCATGCGATAGTAGGCATAGACGATGTTGATGCGGGCATCCACCTCGCTGAGCTCGGCATTGAGCTTGAGGTTGGAGGCATCCACCATGTCTGTAACCAGAGCGAGCTGGCTGAGATAGCGGGCATTCATCACGTCGTAGTTCTGCTGTGCCAGCTCTACGCTCTTTCGCTGCGTTTCCAGTTCCACGTAGGTTTGCTGATACTGCACGTAGGCAGCCTGCACATTGTTGTTGAGCTGCTCTGCTTGAACGGCATGTGCCTCTTTAGCCTGTCGGGTCTCTACGGCTGCCTGCTTGATGCGCTTGTTGCTCTTGAAGAGCGAGCTGAGGCTGTATTTCACGCCTACGCCCACATACCAGACGTTGAGGTTCTTGTCAACAGGTGGCAATTCGAAGAGGATAGGTCCATCGAAGTTATCTGCAGCAACGAAAGCTACCTTTGGCAGAAGATCGCTCTTGGCAATCTTTTCTTTCTGTTCGGCGATGCGGATGGCGTTACTGCTCTGCTCCAGGAGTGGGGAGTTCAGGGTGCCTGCTGTCTGCCAGTAAGCCTCGCCTTCCTTGCCGTAGGTTTTGTCGGCAATGGTGGCATCGGGGATAATCTGTGCATCCTGGTTCATTCCTAGGGTATTGCAAAGCTGATGGTTCAGGATACTCCGGTTGTTTCGGAGCGCCGTAAGACCGAGTTTGAGACTTTCCATCTGGAGTTCGTATCGGGTGATGTCATTCTTCAGCGCCATTCCGTGCGTCTGTTTCTCCTTGATGTCGTCGATGAGCTGGCGGGTCAACTCGATGTTCTTTTCATACACCTTGATGCGGTTGTCTATCTTATAGAGGTCGAGATATTGCCCCAGGGCAATGAAGCGAATCTGCTGTCGGGTGAGTTTCACGCCTACCTCTGCCTGCTGCTTTCCGAGTTCGGCGAGCTTAATGCCTGCGTTGATGGCTCCACCGGCATAAACCACCTGCTGTGCCTGGAAGGCAAAGTTGTTGCCGAAATGTGGAGATTTCAAGCCGTGAACGTTGCTGAAGTCGCGGTCGGTAATCAGCGCATTGCCGATATAGCTGAATGAGAGGGAAGCATCAAGGTCGGGTAGTTTCTTGCTTTTAGCCGATTCGATGCCTAGGTGGGCTGCTTCTACTCCTGATAATGAAGTGCGAAGGCTCTTGCTGTTATCCTCCACCTTCTGGAAGAGTTGGCTGATGGTCATGTTTTCTTTCTTGCTGACTGGCAAGGAAGCAGCCGTCCCTTCGGTGGTTTGTGATTGAGCCGAAGCCCAAAGGGTTCCTCCTGCAAGCAGAAGGCTAACAAATAAGATGTTCTTAATCATTGATTATTACTTTTTGAATTTCGGGTGCAAAGGTACGGAGTTTTGGGCGAACAATCGCTTTAAATTTTTCGCAGCGGATGGACGATTTGGGAATGATAGTTCTTTTATATCACATATTTTGTGTAATTTTGCAACCGAAATAGGAATAAAGAGACATAATAACTCTATATATAATAAGGTGTAGATGGAATTATCAGAATTAAGCAGTTATCAGGAAGCAAGCCTTTTCCGCTCTGGTTTGGAGGAATGGCAGGAGGGTCCGCAAGTATTGACTTACGGAGCGATATTGATTTGCCGGAAAGGAAAGGCGATGCTGAATGTGAATTATAAGGATTGGGAACTTTATGAGGGGGCGGTGATTACGCTGTTTCCGAATGATGTGGTGGAATTGAAGGTTGATGGGGATTTTGAAGTTGAAATCCTGAAATATAATCCTTCCTTGCTTCGTGAAGCAAGCTTGCAGCTGGAGCAGACGGTGTATTCTTCCTTGCGGGAAGACCGCTGCAGGCAGGATACTCCCGTGGTGACAAACATCATCAATGGGATGTTTGGTTTATTGAAGGTATATTTCGACCAGTCGGAATGTACCTGCATCTCGCAGTTGGTTTTGTGCCAGTTGAAGGCGTTTTTCATCGGTTTTCATGAGTATCTTCAGCGCAATCCGCAATACCGACCAGATGAAGTAAAATCGTATCGCGTAAGAGAACTGTTCAATCGGTTTATGATGCTTCTGGAGAAGGATTACAAGATTTCAAGAGATGTGAACTATTATGCCGAAAAGATGAATATCTCTTCGAAATATCTCACCAACATCGTGAACCAGGTGACGGGGCATACTCCCAAGACCATCATCGATCAATACGTGATTCTGCAGCTCAAGCTGCATCTTAAGCGAAGCACGCAAAGCATCAAGGAGATGGCTTGGGAGTTTCATTTTGCCGACGTCAGTTTTTTCTGCCGATATTTCAAGAAGCATACAGGTCTGACACCGCAGCAGATAAGGTCGTAATCACAACCTGCAGTTTTGCTCTGATTTCAGCTTCTTCAATCTCGCCGATGTGTTCTGGGGAGAGAGCCTTGAGTTCTTCGAGACATCCCATCTGCATCATGGTGGCGATAGGGAGGAGCTTATGTGCCGCCTTTCCTATGTGGTCGGTAGATAAGGATTCCTCTTCTATGGCTTCTTTCAGGTTCTCAAGGTGTGCGGCAAGTTCCTGCTTCACGGTATCGAGAATCTCCTTTGCCGCCTCTTCGTCGCCTCCGGCAAAAGCGAGGAGAGAATCAAGCTGAGGGTTGGATTTCTGCTGGGATGATAAATCTGGCTGGGATGGAGTTTCAGACTGGGCATCCAGTTGAGGCTGGGACTCTATTCCCAGGATATCAGACAGTTTCTCCATGCTGAATGGCTTGAACAGGCAATCGTCGAAGCCTGCTTTCTGGAGCTGTTCCAGGATGCTTGTGTCGTGAGCCGTCATCGCCACCACCATCATCTGGGTATGGTTGATGTGGGCAATCATATCCATGCCGTTCATCTCGGGCATTTCGATATCCATCAGCATCAGGGCTGGCTGCTCGTTATGCAGCGTGGTGAGGGCATCCATCACATGATTGCAGGCGAATACCTGCCAGGTGTCGCCTACGATGCGGCGCAGCATTTCCTGGAGAAGCTGGAGCTGCAGCTTGTCATCATCCAGAATCAGAATCTTGTGGTTTGCAAATTCCGGTTTCTTCTTTTCTTCAGAAACCTGATGGCTTGCTGAATCATTTTCTTTCTCTTCCGGATTGGAATCTAGTGCCTTGTCATCGCCAACTCCAGTCTGATTTTTATTCTGTGTCTCTTCCTTTGGCGCAGGCTCTACAGGGATGGTGACGATGAAGGTGGACCCTTTTCCCTGGGTAGAGTGGAGAATGATTTCTCCGCCGAGCAGCGAAACCAGTTCCTGGGTGATGGACAATCCCAAACCGGTGCCTTCGATGCCTTGGGCACTCTTCAATCTGGTGAAAGCATGGAACACCTTCTGTTTTTCCTCGCTGGTCATTCCCTTGCCCGTATCCTTTACGCTCAGGGTAAGCATTGGCTTGCCCATGACTTTCGAAACCTGTGCCTGGATGGTGACGCTGCCCTGGTCGGTATATTTGATGGCATTGCTTACCAGGTTATCCAAAATCTGACGAATGCGGAAGGCATCGGCACGGAAGAATTCCTTCTTCATTGGAGAATCCGAAGTTCCCATTCCCTTCATCTTGCATTCGAATGAAATCTCCAATCCTTTCTCTTCAGCCCGCAATCTCATTCCCTCTACCGATTCTGCTACCAGTTGCGCTGGCGAGAAACAGGTTGGTTGCACCTTCATCAAGCCATTTTCCAACTGATGATAATCGAGCAGGGAGGCAACGAGATGAGATAGATGTGCGGCAGAATTCTTGATGTTCTGGAGGCATTCGATGCCCTGAGGATTGCTGACGTAGTCTTTCATCAGGTCGATGAAGCCCGAGATGGAGGCTGCTGGTGCCTTGATGTCGTGGGTGATGGTAAGGAGCAGGCGCTCGCGCTGGTTCATGATGCGCTGAATCTCCTCGTTGGCTGCCTCCAGGTTTTCCTGATAGATGCGCTCCTTCTTGGCATCGCGCCAGATGAGCCAAATCATGACTACGATGGCGAGGAAGGCTACGATGGCGAGTAACTCCATCTGCCACAACAGGTGCTTTCTGGCTTCCATCGCCTTGCTGATGGATTCCTGCATGGTATCTTTCTCCCGCTGGTGTACATCGCTCAGATGTTTGGCGGAGCGGAGGGCGAGTTTGGCGCTCACCATCTTCAGCTCTTCCATCTCCCTGTTGATGTGCTGCTTGTGGTCTTGCGTTTCCACTTTCTCCTTCTTGTCTATCTGTTCTAGGATGTTTGCCACGTTGCCCGCCACGTTCACTGGGGTGGTGACGGAATCGATGACAGCCCGGTTGCTGTCCTGCTTTACGCTCAGGGTTTCAGCGTGTTCTTTCTTGAAGGCATCGGCAAGTCGGCGGAAGAATCCCTTTCGGGTTTTCAATACCTCTACCGTTGTCTTCTTCGCCTCGTGGGTTTGTGGCGCCTTGGAGTGAACGAGTATGGAATCCTTGCCCGTATTAAGACTCCTTACCTTATCGTGCAGATAATTTTTGGTTGGTTTCCCAGCCATGGCATCGGATAGTTGCTTCAGGTTTTTCTGTTCCTCTTTGAGCAGAGAAGACATGGTACTGTCGGCAGCATTTCTTTTCTGTATATAGTCGCGCGATGCCTCATTGACGGCGATGATGCTCTTGGTGTTGCTATACACCAGACTGATGGCCAGGATCATGATGATGGCAATGGCGCTGTATCCGAGGGCTACCTTGATAGGAATGTTATTCTTGTGCATGAGAAATCTATTTAATTAATTACCTTGTTTATATCTTCTGCAAAGATACGACAAAAAAATGATTCCAAGAAAAGAAAGGGGTAAAAACAAGTCAGGAGACCAATGAATATCATCATTAGTCTCCTGCCTGATTGAAAGCGACGCGTAATTGTTGTTTTTTACTTTACTTTGTAATCTTGATTTTAATTACTGTTTTTAAAGGTGATTTACTCTGCTACAGTTGAATCTGCTGCTACAGAAGTCTCTACTGGAGCTGCCTTCTCTTCTGCAGAATCCTCTGTTGCCTTTACTGTTGTGTCAGCTGGAGCCTCTGCTGGAGCTACTGTGTCAACTGGAGCTACTGATGAAACACTTGCCATCTTGTTGCTGGCGAATACGTTGCTAACTGATACCATTACCATAGCAGCGATAGCTGCGAATACTAACTTTTTCATAATCTTTTATTTTTTTAATTGTGAATATTATGTTTATTACTTCTTTCATGAACTGCCTTACTTGCATTGCTGCTTGTTTGCGAGTTCACTATCTAATATCACAATCTGCGTGCCAAAAGATGATGAAATATTGTAAGTGGTTGATAATCAGTAAAAGCTTCTCTCTGTGCCAGTTCTCAAACTTGTGGAAGTTGGGGAACTGGTGTGGAATTATTCCCCAAAAAGTTGGGGAATGGCTTCAGATTCCCCACTTCCCCACATCATCAGATGCCGTACTTCTTCATCTTGTTATACAGCGTCTTTCTATCCACGGCTAGCAATTGTGCAGCCTTGCTCTTGTTACCACCCGCAGCTTTCAGCGCAGCCTCTATTCGCTGCAGTTCTGTTTCCTCATCGTGCAGGGTGGTTGGGGCCTGTGGCTGGATGTGTGCCATACTCTGTTCCAGCTCGGTTACTCCGATGTATCTGCCGGTGGCGAGAAGGGTGGCGCGCTTCATTACATTATTCAATTCGCGCAGGTTGCCTGGCCAGTTGTAGGCGGCAATTCGTTCCTTCGCCTTGCTGTCGAGTCCTTCTACATTTCTGTTAAGCTCCTTGTTGGCATGCTTGATAAAGAGGTCGGCAAAGAGGAAGATGTCGGCACCACGGTCTTTCAGTTCAGGCATGTAGATGGTGAACTCGTTGACGCGATGGTAGAGGTCTTCACGGAAGTTTCCTTCTGCCACACGCTGCGCCAGGTTCTCATTGGTGGCACATACCAGTCGGATATCGATGTCTATCTCCTTGGTGCTTCCCACCGGACGGATTTTTCGTTCCTGTAGGGCACGGAGTAATTGCACCTGCACCTCATAGTTCAGGTTTCCCATCTCGTCGAGGAAGAGCGTTCCGCCATTCGCCATCTCGAATGCACCTTTCTTATCCTGGTCGGCTCCCGTAAAGGCTCCCTTCACATGACCGAAGAATTCAGAAGCTGCTACATCCTTTGGGATGGCACCACAGTCGAGGGCGAAGAATGGCTTTCCTGCCCGCTGACTTAATTCGTGGATTCTGCGAGCCACATACTCCTTTCCCGTTCCGCTGGCTCCAAGAATGAGAACCGACATAGGGGTAGGGGCTACTAGGGAAACGAAACTATAGAGCTTACGGGAAGCCTCACTTTCGCCTTCCAGATATTTAGGAACATCGCCAGCAGGTGATGCAACTTTGGCGTTCTTATCTGCTGAGGTGCTTGTATTTTGAGTCTGATTAACTGATGCAGAATCAGCTTGCTGAGATTTTACAGCAGTAGCATGTGCCTCAGAAGATGCAGCTGAGGCTGAATTCTTCTGATTCTTGATGGCTTCCTTGATCTTATCCAGGAGAATATCGGGATGAAAAGGTTTTGCCACATAATCGGTGGCGCCCGACTTCATGGCGAGCACCACATTCTGGATTTCGGCATAGCTGGTCATTACAATGAATGGAACCAGCATGCCGTGCTTTCTCATCCATTGTAACAGGAAGATGCCATCGTGGTCGGGAAGACGAAGATCGGACAAAACCAAATCAAATCCGCTTTCAGTCTTCTCGTAAATCTGTATGGCCGCTTTTACCGAAGTAGCTTTTTCTACTTCGAATCCTTTCTTTTTGAGCCATGTTTGAATCATGGTTCCAAACGCGATATCGTCTTCAACTATTAGAATCTTTTCCATATTACAATCCTTTTGTCACTTTCTTCTCGTTAAGCTGCTTTATTGCGTGCGCAAAGTTAGCATTAATATTTGATATAAGCAAAGAAAAGGGTGGTTAATTTGGAAATTTCGCCAAAGATTTTGGGGCTTTTCTCACAAAAGTTCATAAAAGTGTGATTTTATCTCATCAAGAGTGGACTTTTGCAACCGGGTTGCAGAAGCCTTTTGGTAATTTTGCAACCGAAATCAAGAACGGAACGCTATGTTTCGAATGATATGGAATTAAAAGTATTATAAAATTATGGAAGAAATGAAACATCATCATTGTGATTGTTCCATGGATGAACATCATGAGCACCATGAGCATCATGGATGTGGCTGCCATCATCATCACCACGAAGAAGGGAGCCTGAAGTCGAAACTCTATCTTATCGGTGTAACCATCATCCTCCTGATTGTCGCCGTGTTTATCGAGAAGCATTATGACCTTGCCACCTGGCAGTTGCTCCTGGTCTATCTGATACCTTATTTATTAATAGGACATGAGACCTTGGGCGAGGCGGCAGAGGGCATCGCCAAGGGCGATATGTTTAACGAGCATTTCCTGATGGCGATAGCTACCATCGGTGCCCTTTGCATCGGCTTCTTTCCGGGTTCTGAAACGGAATTCCCAGAAGCTGTCTTCGTGATGCTCTTCTTCCAGGTGGGAGAACTCTTCGAGGGATATGCCGAGGGAAAGAGCCGCGATAGCATCTCGCATCTGATGGATATCCGCCCGGATGTGGCGAATGTAATCAGGAATGGCGAGGTGGAATCGGTGGCTCCTGATACGGTGAAGATCGGAGAGACTATCCTGATTAAACGGGGTGAGAAGATTCCGCTGGACGGTATCGTCGTAGAGGGTTCTGCTTTGCTGGATACGGTGGCATTGACGGGCGAAAGCGTGCCTCGTGCTATCAAGGATGGAGATGAAATCTATTCGGGCTGCATCAACCTGAAAGGCGAACTCAAGGTGCGTACCACCAAGACTTTCGGCGAGAGTACGGCATCTAAGATTATCGCCCTGGTGGAGAGTGCTGATAGGAACAAGTCGAAGAGTGAGGCGTTCATCACCCGTTTCGCCCGAATCTATACGCCTATCGTGGTATTCGCCGCATTGGCTTTGGCGATTATTCCTCCTATGTTGGGAGCGATGGGCATCGCCACCAGCCTGATGGGTGGGGGAACCTTTGGCGAAAACTTCCCTCTGTGGCTGAACCGTGCCTTGATATTCCTGGTGGTATCCTGTCCTTGCGCCCTGGTTATCAGTGTGCCTCTCACCTTCTTCGGTGGCATTGGCGGTGCATCAAGAAATGGTATTCTGATTAAGGGAAGTAATTATATGGATGCACTTGCCAAGATTGGAACCGTTGTGTTCGACAAGACAGGAACCTTGACGCATGGCGAGGTGCTTGTACAAGCAGACGAAGGTGCTCCTGTGGTGGTGAACGATGGCATCAAGGAGGGAAGTGCTGAGGCTGTGAGATGCCTGAAGACACTTGGCGTGAAGAAGACCGTGATGCTGACGGGCGACCATGAGGAGATTGGAAAGAAGGTGGCTGGACAAGTGGGCGTTGATGAATATCATGCCGAACTTCTGCCTGCTGATAAGGTAACTCATCTGGAAAAACTGTTGAAGACGAAGCCTGCCGGCAAGACCCTGGCATACGTGGGTGATGGCATCAACGATGCCCCTGTATTGAAGCGTGCCGATGTGGGTATAGCGATGGGTGCTCTGGGTAGTGATGCTGCCATCGATGCTGCCGATGTAGTATTGATGGACGATGATCCGAGAAAGATTGCGCTGGCTATGAAGATTGCTCGCCATACTATCCACGTGGCTCACGAGAATGTGATTTTTGCTATCGCTGTAAAGATGGCAGTCTTGGTTCTTGCCACCATCGGTTTAGGTACCATGTGGATGGCGGTATTTGCTGATGTGGGCGTTACGGTGCTGGCTGTATTGAATGCCATGCGGACGCTGAAGAAGAATAGATAAGAAGAAAAAAAGCTGTGTTGATCCGTAGATGAACACAGCTTTTTCTTGTTTAGTATGGGGACTTCTTTATTTAGGGACTTATCCGAATAGTTTTCCTATGTTACGCAACTTGGTGCGGTATCCGTAGATGGCGACCTTTATACTTTTTTATATTTCTTTTTCTTTATTTGGTGTCGCAGTTGCAGCTGTTTTATTTCGAGTCGCAGCTGTGACTGATGCTTCTGGCTGCAGCTATTAGAGTTTCAAAGTCATCACAGAACTCGGTCATCTGATGATAGAGCAGATTGCTGCCCTTATCTGATAACTCGTTGTCTGGAAGCGGACCGGAATTGATGGCAACTGTAAAGATGTTGGCGGCTACTCCGGCACGTACGCCCAGGGGTGCATTCTCTACCACGATGCCTTCCCAAGGCTTCAGATTGCCTGCCTTCTGCAAGCCCATCAGATATGGATCAGGATTTGGTTTGCCACGCTTCACGTCGTAGGCGGTAACGATATGTGCTTCATCCAGAAACTTGCCGAAGTCGTTGAGCAATCGCATGATGAGCGGACGCTGCCCGCTGCCCGTTACAACTCCCACCTGCATACCGGCATTCTTGATTTTCTGCATGATTTCCTTCACGCCAGGGAATATCTCGGCGGTAGGCATCGAGTGGAAGATATCGGTCTTCACGTCATACATCTTCTGTGCTTCATTCAGAGAGATATCGATACCCTTCTGCTTCTTCACCATCATCTGGATGGTGTCAATGCCTCGGGCTCCCTCGGTGGCATAAGCATCGGCGGCAGTCATGTGGATATCAAACTGCTTCATCGATTCCTGCCAAGCTACGGCATGATTAGGCATACTATTATATAATACGCCATCCATATCAAAAAGAACGGCTTTAGGGTTGAATTCCCCAAAGCCGTGGTCTTTTAAGTATTTTGAAATAATATCTTTCATCTATTATTTTTCGTTAGCCAAACGCTCCTGAATAGCCTTGCTCTCTGCCTCATAACCTGGCTTGTTGAGCAATGCGAACATGTTCTTCTTGTAAGCCTCAACACCTGGCTGGTTGAATGGGTTTACCTCTTCCAAGAGACCGCTGATACCGCAAGCCTTCTCGAAGAAATAAATCAACTGACCGAGGTAGTAAGCGTTCAACTCAGGTACGTTAACCAAGATGTTAGGAACACCACCGTCAACGTGAGCCAAACGGGTACCGAGCTCTGCCATCTTGTTCACCTCGTCAACACGCTTGCCCTCAAGGAAGTTCAAACCATCGAGGTTCTCATCATCGTGTGGGAAGAGCAACTTCTCGTTAGGAGTCTCAACGCTGATAACAGTCTCGAAGATAGAGCGCTCGCCCTCCTGAATCCACTGACCCATAGAGTGAAGGTCGGTAGTGAAGTCACAAGCTGCTGGGAAGATACCCTTCTGGTCCTTACCCTCGCTCTCACCATAGAGCTGCTTCCACCACTCAGCGAAGTAGTGAAGCTTTGGCTGGAAGTTGCATACAATCTCAATCTTCTTGCCAGCCTGTGTATAGAGAGCCTGACGTGTAGCTGCATAGATAGCAGCTGGGTTCTCCTCGAAAGCTACGTCCTTGCCGCAAGTCTTCTCCATGTCAGCAGCACCTGCAACGAGCTGCTTTACATCGAAGCCGGCTACTGCGATAGGCAGCAAACCTACTGGAGTTAATACAGAGAAGCGACCACCTACATTGTCAGGGATGATGAAGCTCTTGTAACCCTCCTTGTCTGCACAAGTGCGGGCAGCACCCTTCTTGGCGTCGGTAACGGCTACGATAACATCCTTAGCCTCGTCCTTGCCACGCTGGTCCTCGCACTGCTTCTTCAAGAGGCGGAAAGCGAGAGCAGTCTCTGTAGTGGTACCAGACTTAGAAATGTTGATGACACCAAACTTCTTGTCCTTCAGGAATGAAGTCAACTCGAAGAGGTAATCCTCACCGATATTGTTACCTGCGAAGAGGATAGTAGGGTTCTTCTTGTCGTTAACGAGCCAAGCGAAAGAATTGCTGAGACCTTCAATAACGGCGCGAGCACCGAGGTAGCTACCACCGATACCTGCAACAACAACCACCTCACACTTCTCGCGCAATGTGTTGGCAACAGCCTGAATCTCATCAAGGAACTCAGGAGTAATAGAAGATGGCAAATGCAACCATCCCAAGAAATCGTTACCTTCACATGTGCCGTTCTCAAGAGCTTCCTGAGCGGCCTTTACCTTAGGCTCATAAGCCTTTACTGCACCCTCTGCGAGGAATGATGCAGCCTTTGTAATGTTTAAGTTGATACTTTTCATTTTTTCTTTTATCTAAATGAATCTGTTAAAAGTTTAATCTCTATTTGCGGACTGATGCGTTCGTACAATATATTATATACGGCATCGAGAATCGGCATGTTGACGTGCATGTGGCGGTTGATTTCCTTCATGCACTTGGTGCCGAAATATCCTTCGGCAATCATCTCCATCTCTATCTGCGCGCTCTTCACGCTGTAACCTTTGCCTATCATGGTTCCGAAAGTGCGGTTTCTTGAAAAATTGCTGTAACCCGTTACCAGAAGGTCGCCCAAATACACCGAGTCGTACATGCTTCGGTCGATAGGGTGGACGGCTGTCAGGAAGCGATGCATCTCCTGCACGGCGTTCGACATGAGTACCGCTTGGAAATTGTCGCCGTACTTCAGTCCGCCACAGATACCTGCGGCGATGGCATATACGTTTTTCAGCACCGAAGAGTATTCGATGCCTATCACGTCGCTTGAAGTCTTGGTTTTGATAAACTCGCTTGCCAGACAATCGTTGGCAAAGGCGCGGGCTTTCTCCGTGTCGCAGCAGCCCACCGTGAGATAGCTCAGTCGTTCCAGGGCAACCTCCTCGGCATGAGAAGGACCACCGATGCACGCCAGGTTCTCGTAAGGCACGTCATATACCTGATGGAAATATTCCGAGCAGACGAGGTTCTCGTCAGGCACGATACCTTTGATGGCTGTGATGATAAACTTGTTGCTGAGTCGGGTCTTGAGCTTCTTGAGATGATTCTTCAAATAAGGCGATGGGGTGACGAATACAAGTGTATCGTAGTTCTGCACTATCTTGTTGATATCGGAAGAGAAGAAGATCTCATCCACATTGAATCGTGCCGACATCAGATAGGCAGGGTTGTGACCCATGCGCTTGAAGTCCTCGATGCGGTCGTCGCGACGCATATACCAACCTATGTGATGAGTATGCCCCACCACAATCTTGGCAATGGCTGTAGCCCAGCTACCGCCGCCAATTATCGCTATTTTACCGCAGTTATACACTTCGAATGATTTTATAATTAATAATTAATAATGTATAATGAGGCTTTCGCCTTTGTTTGTAGGTATAATGTATAATTAATAAAAAGCCGGAGCTCTTTATTAATTATACATTATTAATTATACATTAAGCATTTGCTGCATCAATCCATCCCTGGATGTCATCAACAGAAGGCTTCTCGTAGCCGAGCTTGTACTTCTTGTTGATTTCTCCAATCTTCTGCTGCAAGCCTTGTGCTTTTTCTTCACGGATATCAGAGATGAGGTTGAAGCCTGCCTTGCGGAGCACGTATGCCCAATCCTCTGGCACGCCAATCTCTGCCCATTCCTTGATGGTGCTCTGTGGCATCTTCTTCTCTGGCTTCATCTGTGGGAAGAACAATACTTCCTGGATGAAGGTCTTGCCTGTCATCAGCATTACCAAGCGGTCGATACCGATACCGATACCTGATGTAGGAGGCATACCGTACTGGAGGGCACGGAGGAAGTCCTGATCGATGATCATTGCCTCGTCGTCACCCTTGTCGGCAAGCTTCATCTGGTCGATGAAACGCTCTTCCTGGTCGATTGGGTCGTTGAGCTCTGAGTATGCGTTGGCAAGCTCCTTACCATTTACCATCAATTCGAAACGCTCGGTCAAGCCTGGCTTAGAGCGGTGCATCTTGGTCAATGGAGACATCTCTACAGGATAGTCGGTGATGAAGGTTGGCTGGAGGAAGGTGCCCTCGCAGAACTCGCCGAAGAGCTCGTCAATCAACTTACCCTTACCCATGGTCTCATCTACGTCCATGCCCTTCTCCTTGCAGAATGCGCGGATTTCTTCCTCTGTCTTGCCGTTGCAGTCGAAACCGGTCTTCTCCTTGATGGCATCAAGGATAGGCAGACGGCGATATGGAGCCTTGAAACTGATGATGTTGCCATCAATCTCGCGCTCTGGCTTGCCGTTTACGGCGATACAGATAGTTTCGAGCAACTTCTCTGTGAATGACATCATCCAGTTGTAGTCCTTGTACTGAACATAAAGCTCCATGCAGGTGAACTCAGGGTTGTGGTTACGGTCCATACCCTCGTTGCGGAAGTTCTTGCCAATCTCATATACACCCTCGAAACCACCTACGATGAGGCGCTTCAGGTACAGCTCTGTAGCGATACGCATGTACATATCCTGGTCGAGCGCATTGAAGTGGGTGATGAATGGGCGGGCAGAAGCACCACCTGCGATGCTCTGGAGGGTTGGAGTCTCTACCTCTGTATAACCAGCGTTGTCGAGTACGTTGCGCAGGGTGCGGAGTACGGTAGCACGCTGCAGGAAAGTATCCTTTACGCCATCGTTTACGATGAGGTCAACATAGCGCTGACGGTAACGCAACTCTGGATCATCAAACTTGTCGTATGCCACGCCATCCTTGTACTTCACGATAGGGAGTGGCTTCAAGCTCTTGGAGAGCAGGCACAATTCCTTGGCGTGTACTGAAATCTCGCCAGTCTGTGTGCGGAATACGAAACCCTTTATGCCGATGAAGTCACCGATGTCAAGAAGCTTCTTGAATACTGTATTGTAAAGGTCTTTGTTCTCGTCTGGACAAATCTCGTCGCGGGCGATATAGACCTGGATTCTTCCCTTTGAGTCCTGCAACTCAGCGAAGCTTGCTTTACCCATCACGCGGCGACCCATCATACGGCCAGCGATAACTACCTGGCGTGGCTCGTCCTCGTCCTTGAATTCAGCCTTGATGTCTGTGCTGAATGCATTGGTTGGAAACTCTGCTGCTGGATATGGATCGATGCCCATCTCGCGCAATGTCTGAAGACTCTGTCTGCGAACGATCTCCTGTTCGCTTAACTCTAAAATGTTCATATTATATTCAGATATATCTTTTTATTTTCTTATTTTGGTGCAAAAATACAAATAATTTTCCGAACTCGCACCCTATTTTTATGCTTTTTAATACAATAAGGTGATTTATCTATGCAAAAATTGCACGAGTCTATAGTTTGATGAAGATTTTCTTGTGATACATCCAGACTCCCATCACGGCATGGATGGCTACAAAGAAGAGGGCGTAGGTGAGCGATGCCACATAATCATCGGTGATGAGGCTGTGAATGCCGGCAAAGATATCTGCCTTGATGCCGAAGCTGCCGAAGAGGATGGCGAGCGCCTCGCTCATCACATAGAGAAAGAGTGGGTTCATGCCAAAGGCGAGCAATCCCCGGGTCAGAATGTTGTCTTTCTGCAGCTTCTTCTGGCTGTCATCTGTCGCAGCTGAATCGGTAGCTGCACCTCTTCCGTCGATAAACTGTACCAGGATGCCCAATATCCAGGATGCGAATCCGCAGGTTACGAATACGTAGCTGGGACTCCAGATGCGCTTGTTGATTCCGAAACCTATCAGGGAGAGTCCGAATCCCAGGGCTACCATCACAAGACCTGCCACTTTCAAGACCTTGATCTTGGATTCTACAGTCTGTCCCGCAATGGAGATGTATTTGCAGCAGAGGAATCCTATCATCGTATGGGCGATGGCTGGAATCGTGCTCAGCAGTCCTTCGGGATCTACCGGACTTCTATGATAGAGATGGTCGATGCCGAAGATGCTTCTATCTACCTGTGCC
>CAKQCH010000039.1:0-21054 GCA_934216735.1 uncultured Prevotella sp. | reverse complement strand
CCGCTTCTTGTACTACTTGTCTGTTTATGTAAAATCTTTCAAAGAACTCTTTCTTTATTGCTTCGAGTAATGCTTGATTTCTCAAAAGCGAGTGCAAAAGTACTAACTCTTTTCGAAACAGCCAAATCTTTTGAGGAAAAACTTTCATTTTTAGCTATATTTTAACAGTCTTAAACATTTAGAAGGCCTTAATATGCCATTTCTCATTAATATATATATACGCACATATACGCATGACACATGCATACGCGTTACGTGCACCTGTGCATGCACAAATACCTAAGTGCATATACAGATGATCATCCACATACATGCAAAACTCCAGCACTGGCTGAAGTCCCACCATTCAAGCAAAAAATCTATACTTTTCAAAATGTAAAGAAATCACATATCTACGAAACTGTTTACCAAAAACTACGAAACCGTTTACCTAAATCTACGAAACCGTTTACCTAAATCTACGAAACCGTTTACCTAAATCTACGAAACCGTTTACTTCGAGCTTTGTAACTTATTGAAAATCAACATGTTGAAATTTCCGTAATTATAATAATAATCTAATTTATAATTATAAAAAGAAATTTACTTTTTTGAAGGAAAAATATAAAGTACTGATTACTAGATATTTATAAGAAACCAGGTAAACGGTTTCGTAGATATGACAAGAGAGCAATGTAAAAATTACTTGTGTTTATCAGGCTTTTTAAACATTTCCGCCCGGCAAATTCAGAAATATAAAGGCTAACATGCAGTATATCAATAAGTTAACGTAAACCAGGTAAACGATTTCGTAGATTATATATAGTAAATCCATCTTTTTAATCATGACATATTTTTATGCTCGAAAATGAAAAACGTAACAATCTGAACATCAGTGTATTAGTAAGTATAAGGTAAATGGTTTCGTAGATAAGTAAGCTTTTTCAATCATTATATCTACGAAACCATTTACCTTGAATGATATAAACATCTGATAAACAGATAGATAGCGAAAATAAACTTTTGCATTTTTAAAGAGTTCTGTTTTTACCTTTATACCTTTTTGAGTGTATGTAAAGTACTGAAATATAGTATGTTATGTGTTTTATAGTAAATGGTTTCGTAGATATTGCCAAAAGAGTCGCAAATAAAAGCCATATAAAGCCATATTTGCGACTCTTTATAGGTTTACCCCTCGTAGAAAGTTGGAGCGAAGGAGCCTACGCATTTAAAGTATTCCTGGGCAACTTTCTCCACTCCCAGTGTTTTGAGTAATTCAAAGTCTTCTTTTGAAGCCTTGACGCAGAACCTCTGATTTTTCATACCGAGGAATTTCACCCTCTTGAGTAAGGCTGCTTGTGAAGGATCAATAATCATGGAGAGGAATTCTTTCCATTTGTCCTCCCCACCCTTTTCCATTTCTATCTTTGAATTTTCTGCCGTTGCTACATGGGCAAACAAGTCGCCCATTACAGGCTCCTTGCTCTGAGGCAGTCCTTGCTTATCCTTATCCAAGACATTGCCATTGATATGGGCTTTTCCCAAAGCAGTTCTCTTGATTTTGAATATCAGTGCTTCAGGATTGCCTCTTGACTGTCCCCTCTTATATACGGGTGTACAGTCGGTGAACATGATATCAACCTTGTCTTCCTTGCTTAATTTGGCAAAATCTTCCTGCACCGCATCCAATACTTGCTTTTTAAACTGCGAGAATTTCGGATACTGTTCTTCTATAACAGTTCCGTCTTCTGCAATTTTAGCCATGCCCAGGTATTCCTTCAATTGCATGAATGGCACCTTTATGGTCATTTTCCCATTGTTTATTCCCATTTGGCGCAGTAAGAACAGATATATCCTAGGAGTGTTCTGCCTGCTTGCATATCGTGCAATCAAGGCGATGTGATGGATGAATCCTTGGCTCATGTCGAAGGCATATTTGGCAACAACTGGGTCAATCTTCAGCTCAACCTCTCCTTTAGACCTGTCGTATGTGACACCCTGCTTGGTGGTATAACCATTGGTTACGATATCTTCTGTTATGTTAGAAAAGACGTGCTGTATGACGGCCTTGCCATCTATCTTGATTCTGACGCTGAAGTCCAGAAGCTCCTTCAGGGTTTTGCGCAGATCCTTATAGTGGCTTGATTCAATACCTAATTCATTCAACTTCAGTTTGATTTTAGGTACATTCATGGCAACATGTTCTTTATCTACTTCAAACATATAGTCTGAGCGCAGATTACCTTTCTCACGCTTTTCGTTGAAGAATCTCGTTACATATTCCTGTAGATGCGAGCTTACGCAAAACAATATATGCTGTTGTGCGAGCGTACATTGTTTATCTATCTTTGTGAAGCTGAATGGAGTATTAATCCATTGTTCACCTGCATTGGGCTTTGCTATTTCCTTTTTTTTATCTGCCATATCCGGTATCTTGTCTAAATGTACTTATGCTCTATATAAGTACTTATATTCTATATATTTGTTGCAAAAGTAAGTAAAATACCTGATATTAGAAAATATATCTACCTTTTTTTTATGTGAAGAGACAAAATCTTCAAGTTTTAACCAAAATATGCCTCATGTTTTGCATGCCATACCTCCAGTTGCCAGCCTCCAGTTTACCAAGCCTCCAATTGATCGGCAATCTCTGGCATTTTATCCTTGGAGAACACAGGATTCTTGCCTTCCTTCTTCTGCTGTCGATAGTCTTGCAGCAGGAAAACGGCCTGGCGGGATAGCAAAACGATGGCAACAAGATTGCAGAGGGTAAGAAGTGCCATCGTGATATCGGCAAAGCTCCATGCAAAATCCAATGATACCACAGCACCAATCATCACCATCGCAGCTACGGCAAGGCGATAGATAAATACGCCCAGTTTGGAATCCTTGATATATCTCACGTTTGTCTCGCCATAATAATAGTTGCCGATGATGCTGCTGAAGGCAAAGAGCCATATCATCACAGCCACGAAAGGATTGCCGATGCTTCCTATCTCATGGGTCAGGGCATCCTGCGTGAGCTGGATACCATTGGATGCTGTGACGTCTACCCCACTCACCAGGATGATGAATGCCGTGCAGGAACATACCACCAGGGTATCCGTAAACACGCCCAGAGCCTGGATGAGTCCCTGCTTCACCGGATGGCTCACCGTGGCCGCCGCAGCCGCATTAGGAGCACTACCCTCGCCTGCCTCATTGCTGAACAGGCCTCGCTTGATGCCCTGTATCACCGTTACGCCAAGTACTCCGCCCGCAGCCTGATTGAATCCGAAGGCATTCTCCACAATGGTGAGCAATACCTGAGGCAGGCAGGTGATGTTCCAGATTACTACGCCCACGGCTATCAGGAGATAGATGATTGCCATCACTGGAACCACCGTGGAAGAAAACTTAGCCACTCGCTGGATACCGCCGAAGATGATGAGCAGCGTGAGCACCGTGAGCACGATGCCCATGGTGGCAGGATCGATACCGAAGGCCTTCTGCCATGCCAGACAGATGGTGTTGCTCTGCACGGAATTATAGGCAAAACCGAAGGTGATGATCATCAGCACGGCAAAGAGGATACCCATCCATCCCTTGCCCAATCCATACTTCATATAATAGGCTGGTCCGCCATAGAAGGAAGTCTTGCCCTTACGCTTGTAAAGCTGGGCAAGCGTGGATTCTATGAAGGCAGATGCAGAACCCAGCAAAGCCAGCATCCACATCCAGAACACGGCTCCCGGACCGCCAACACTGATAGCTGTGGCCACACCCGCAAGATTACCCGTACCGATTCTGCTTGCCAATGCCACCACGAATGCCTGGAAGGAAGAGATGTGCTTCATCTCGCCATCCACCTTCACATCCATCGACAGCTCATCCTGCCCTATCTCGTCGGGCTGAACCTTATCGGGATGGAGCAGCAGCCTCACCATCTCCCTGATGAGACGAAACTGAACGAAACGGGTTCGCCAAGTGAAAAACACGGCACAGCATATCAAAACGGCGATGATGATATACGACCAGAGAAAATCGCTAACTTGAACAAAGATGTTCTGAATTGAATCTATCATTTTTTATCTGCTAAATATCTGTATATATTATCTTTCCGGCTGCAAAATTACTAATTTTCTCTCAATAAACGGGCCATAATGGGCAATAATCGGCAATAATCGGAGGAAATAGCTTATAATTTTGTTGCAGATACTTAGTTCAGCCATCTGAAGGCATACTTTTCATACGTTTTAAGCCCTTTTTAGAAGTCTGCAAACATGTTTGCATGCTTGCATGTTAGCTTGCAAGCATGTTTGTTAACCTACATGTTTGCATGTTTGTTACCCCGCATATTAAAAGCCTTTATACTTGAAAACCAATATATTAGTAGTTTTATAAACATGTTTGCATGCTTGCATTCAAACATGTTTGTGTGTTTGCATGCAAACATTTCGGCATATTTTCTTGGTTATTTCAATTAATTCATGTACCTTTGCACGCAGTTTAATATTTAAAAGTCAAAGACATGGAAAATAAACTGAAAATGATCTTGGCTATCGTCAATAATAAAGGTGGCGTAGGCAAAACAACAACAGTGCAGAATCTTGCCACTGGCATGTTACGGAAGGATAAGAATCTAAGAATCCTCGAGATAGACTTGGATCCTCAGTGTAACTTAACTCTTCTGAATCATGCGCCAGAAGATTGTGCCACTGTTTTTGATTCGATGATAGCCTGCAAGGGGTTGCCCATCTATAAAAATGGGGTAGGGGTGTATTACGTTCCAGGTTCTGCCAAGATGCAGGATGTGGATCCTTTCCTGCAGAACACGGGTGCACCACGCCAGGTATTGGGAGCTTGTCTCAACAGCGACTGCATGGATTTCACTGGCGAAGGCATCGGCAATCCTATCGACTATTTCGACTACATCTTCATCGATTGTCCGCCAGCCCTGTCACAGTCTACCTATAATGCCATGGTGGTAGCAAGTCATCTGCTGGTTCCGGTACAGATGGAAGGACTTTCTGTAAATGGTTTGGCGGCAGTGCTGGCAGCCATGGAGGAGGTGAAGAATGGCAGGTTTGCCCTGAACAAGGAACTGGAGCTTCTGGGCCTGTTGCCTGTTATGCTGGATGAGCGCCCACGCATCGTGCGTTCTGCCATGGAATATCTTCGGGAGAATTATGGCGAGAAGGTACTGTCGCATGGAATCCGCCGCTGCGTCAAGGTGAACGAGTCGCAGACAGAAATGACAGATCTCTTTCATTATGCGCCTTATTGCTCGGCAGCCATAGATTATGAATTGGTTATTAATGAATTGTTTAATATCTAGATAAATTAGGAAAAATGGGAAAGGATTTTCATGCAGCTTTCAGTAATATGAATAAAGCTGTTCGCCCAGGTGTTGGGCAGTCTGCAGTTGTGCAGCCAGGTATAACTCAGTCAGGTGTAGCACAGCCTGGCGTTGTGCAGCCAGTAGGGGAGGCGGATAAAAAGAAGGTAACTCAGGCAGAGAAGAGGAAATCGATGCATGGAGTTCAGACATATCTGTCGGACGAGGAATATGAACAGCTTATGCTGACGAAGGCTAGAACCAAGAAGAAATACGAGGATATCCTTCGGGAAGCATTGGTACAGTATATGAATAATCTATAGTCTGTTTGCTTTCAAACATGTTTGCATGCAAACATCTTTTCGTTATCTCTCCATCTTGGTAGGTTGTTAAGTATAAATCATAAAAAAAGTGCATTTCCAAATGCTCAATCTAGAACTGGAAAAGCTTGGTTTTTATGGAATTTAGGACGTAAGGAGTACTCGTTCTAGGTTGAATTTGGTATGACCGTACGGTCGTATGGCTACGACTGTACGGTTACACATGGTATGCTCGTACAGTCATAGCTCTACGACTGTACAGTCGTAGGGTTCTTAACCGTACGGTCGTAGAAATAAGAATTTATCCTATCAATTGTGTTTTTGTTAACTGCTTGATAGATAGCGATATACGAAATTTAGCCATATTTCCTGTTTTCCAGAAGAAATATTTTCTGATTGAAAAAATGGAAGATATAGAAGGCTTATTGGCATATTTTGTGTGTTTTTTTGATATTCTACATAGGAAAATGTTTTAAATCGGAGATGTTTGTTTTTATGTCGCTATTATTATTGACGGCATTGTTATCGTGCTCGTCTTCGAAGCCTATATGCTCTAAAACCCGTAAGGAGATAGCCGAGCGTACCGGTCTGAATCCCAATGGTGATTTTACCAAGATGCTGAAGGAATTGGTGGGTAGTGATGGTATGCAGATAGACTTGCTGATACTTGATGATCTGCTCTATATATAATAATGTATATCTAAAAACTACACTTCTGTAGACTGTAAAACAACGGAAATGTATACTAAGAATCTAAAATATCTGTTAATGTATGTTATTAATCTTGGCTTGATGGTTAACAGTTGTTACCTTTGCACCAGAAATCTATGTGCATCTACTATCCGCACTAATAACTAAACATAAATAATCATGAAGCATTATTCATTGCTAATTTCACTACTGTTTGTCGCCATGTCGGCAACAGCCCAAATCGATAAGACCGGTTATACGCTGGTATATTCATCAGAGACTTCTGAGCAGGCATCGGCCGAACTCACGCTCACTGATGAAGAGAAGGCTAATTGTTCTGGCGATTTTATGAGCACCAAGAACTTTGAGCGTAACTGGAAATATTGCCCTCGCCAAACTTCCAAATGGAACTGCCGCATGGCACAGAATGATGAAGACCGTGCCAAGGTACATGTTTGCGAAGATGGAATCCTGAAGATGTATGCCCTCTCTTTGGATGGTACCAAGGAAAACTGCATCACATCCGGCATCCAGATGAAGCAGGGATATAAATATGGCATTTTCGAAATCAAGGCAAAATGCAATCCTCACAAGTCAAACTTCCCAGCCGTATGGATGATGCCTTCCAACCCTAAGGGCGGATGGCCCAACTGCGGTGAGATTGACATCATGGAGCAGATTGGTACCAGCAGCACCGTATATAGCACCGTGCACCTGGGAGCCCGCTACGGCGAAAACGTAGGAAAAAGCTACGCATGGTCGGGCAACAAATGGTTCAACAACGATTACCATATCTACTCCCTGCATTGGACCAAGACCTGTCTCATCTTCTATTGCGACGGCAAGGAGGTGTTCAGATATGCCAAGGACAAGACGCTTGATCTTGTCAACCATCCTCAGTATGAACATGCCCAGTTCCCATACAACGAGGAATTCTATATGATTCTCGACCAGGCACTCGGCCAGAATGCATCTTGGGGAAATGAAGATCCAGACCCAAGTTACAGATACGAGATGGACGTGCAGTATGTACGCATCTTCCAGACCGACCAGGAAGAGGAGAAGCTCAGCTACTATCTCATTCAGAATGCTGAGAATCCCACCTACTATATGACAGCTACGGATAAGGGATTTGCAGGAACAGAAAAGGTGGATGCCAGTAATCCTGATCCCAACTCAGCCTTCTGCTTTCCCCAGGATGATTGGGGAACCCAGAAATATATCCGCACCCTGTCAGGCAAGTATGTAGCTACAATCAACATCACCAACAAGCAGGTTCCTTTTGATGATAAGGGCATCTTATACAATGTCATCAAGGATGAAGCAAAAGGTGTGGCATTCGATGCAGCAAAGAAGGAGTATCCGTTCACTTATTCAGATGGCTCACGAGCGCTTATCCTCAATGCCAAGAAGAATAACATCATTTCCGTATCAGGAACTACCAAGGCTTCAGCCTGGTGGAACCTGATCAAGCTGGACGATGGCATCATTTCCGGCATCACAGAAATTGCTGCAGAAACCAAAACTCCTCATGTCAAGAAGATCGTTAAAAACGGACAGCTACTCATTAAAACCAATAACAGAGAATATACACTAACCGGTTGCCGTTTGAAATAACAACGAAATGAAGTAACAAAGAAATAACGAAGAAACAAAGATATTTTATTAAACTTATTCAACTATTTAATTTAAACAATTATGAAGAAAAATGTACTTCTCGCTGCTATGATCGCAGCTACATTGTCAGTTTCTGCACAGCAGAAAGACATCACTCCTAAGGCCTATCAGTTTGCAAATCGCGCAGTTGGAGAGCAGCTCCAGGTTCAGGATGAAGTTGGCGACTGGAATACTCCTCCTATGAGCTCTGATCAGATTAAGTCATTTGCGCCAGAAGGTGGTTTTATTTCAGCCAACATGTGTACCAAGGCAGATGTGATGAACGCATCATGCATCGTAGACCTCGGTGGTAACGTAGGTCACGTGCTTGCTATTACTGGTACCAGCATGGAAGGCTTGAACGAGGCTTATGCAGCAGCAGGTCTTGGCGAGGTGAAGAATGCTCCACAGGGAAAGATTGGCCAGATGCAGCTCAATATCTACTCAGATCCTGAGACAACTCCAGGTGCTTCTGTTATTCAGTCAGACTTCGTTGTTAACGCATGGTCTCCTAATTTGGGTGCAAGTCAGCACGTATGGAAGAACTTCTATTACATGACTTCTGACAACTCTGTAAATCCTAACGGATCAAATGCATGGGAAGCTAATGGAGTTAATATCACAGATTTCTGCAAGGTTGACGAAGAAGGCGACCTCGAGACTGATGATTTTGATAATCCAATCTACGATCCTAACCGCTGGTTGCGTTTAACAACTTATGTTGGAACATTGGGTGAAGGCGGTAAGTATTCTAACGCTATCAAGGCTAAGCTTTGGACAGGTGGTTTCGGTAAGGTAGTTCTCTTCATCAAGGAGATTTCTTTCAAGACCACAGACTTGACTACAGACAGTGAGGAATTCAAGTCTCAGGACAACCACAAGCGTACTGTTGAGACTTATAATCCAGATCCAAACAAGGTTACAGCAGCTATCCAGAATATTCAGGCAGCCAAGAACTTTAGCGTAGCTAACGGAACATTTACATCTCCTGTTGCTGCCGATGTTTATACTCTCGAGGGTAAGAAGGTATTTAGCGGTACTCAGGGTAAGCTTACTCCAGGCGTTTATGTAGCTAAGATCAACAACGTAAGCGTGAAGTTTGTTGTTAAGTAACACATAACCTTTTAGGTTAGACGGGAAATTAATTAGGTATTTAGGGTATGGGGAGAGTTCTGCTCCCCATACTTTTTATGATTAATAACCTAAACGTATTATTATTAAAGCCAAAAACTATGAGAAAGTCGTTAGTCCTGGTTTTATTGCTCCTTTCCGCGGCGCAATATTCCCAAGCCCAGGTAGATAACTATGCCCTCAGGTTTTCGGGCAAGGGTAGCGTAACCTGCGGCGAACTCGTTGACATGGAGCAGCAGAAATCATACACCCTGCAATTCTGGATGAATCCGGATGTCTGGACCAATGGGGCTACTGTTTTCAGCAGCGGCGATTCCTTTTCTGCCAGCTTAGGCACAGAAGGCAGCATCATCTTCAAGGTGGGCGATACCAGTCTTTCCGCCACTGCCACCCAGCAACTCTCTGCAGGAAAATGGACCCAGGTAACCCTGGTTTGCAATGATGGAACGGCCCAGGTTTTTGCCAACGACGTCAAGTGTGGCGAAGGCAACCTGCCGGCTATCCCATCTACAAACTCTCCTCTTATCATCGGCGAGAAATTCAACGGCCGTCTCGACGAGATGCGTTTCTGGAAAACGGCAATCACCGACGAGTTTAACTATTTCCGCCATACCACCATCAACCAGTTTAATCCCCATTGGAATCATCTGGTAGCCTATTACAAGATGGACCAGGAACTCTGCGAGAATCTGGTAGACTACAAGGGAATCTATACCGATGACAAGGGCGACCTTACCAGCAGCCCAAGCTACAACTACCATGGCATTCTTCGTGGCGATGCCCGCAAGGAGAAGGTTTCCGACAATAATGGATTGCCTTATCTTATCAATGGAGCCTATACCGCCAACGAGCGTTTCTACGACCGTGCCATCCCTCGCGGACAATATCTGCTCAGCAACGACCTGATTATATTAGGTATCCAATCCTATAGCGACGGCCATCTGCGCTACTGCACCCCATGCAATCATGGAACTCTGGAAAATTGCGTAAGACTCGACGAATATCAAGGTCGCCAGGGTGTGCTTTCCCTGGATGGAAAGGGCAGGATGCGTGCCGGCAGGGATGCCCTGCAGCTCAACGAGAACAAGGATGGAAAATCCACCGGAGCCTACGCCTTCGATTGCTGGATCTATCTGGACGAATGGACAGAAGGAGCCTATCTCTTCCGCAAGGAAAACGAGGAAGGTACCGAGGGTCTGAGCATCCGACTGGGTGATGCCGAAAAGCAGCAGGTCATCGTGCGTGTAGACGGAAGAGACTATGGCCATGGAGGCAAGCTGAAAGTAGGCGAGTGGACCCATTTCGGCATTGCTACCCGTGCAGCATCCAGTCCAACCCAGCAGTTCGGATTCGTATACAACGGCAAGATGGTATTGGGCAAGAAGAGCATGTGCAACCCGGTTGCCGACAACATGCCTACCCACACCAGCCAGTTTGATGCATTCATCGGAGAAGGTCTGAAGGGTAAGATGGACGATGTGCTCATCTGGAACAACCGTCCATACGATGAGGAAAGAGTAAGGTGCGATATGCAGGGCAACTTCCTGATGCCGGGAATCGGCAAGGAAGTAACTGCCGACCTGATGCACAGCTGCAACAGCCTGTGGAAGTTCGACAAGGAAGTCCAGCCCGGTTACGATTCCTATTCGCAGGACGAATGGCTTGCCATCATGAAGTCGGCATACGAAGGCTATCGTGGCGCCCGGTTCCGCATCTCGGTGAAGAGTCACGACGGTTGGGAGAACACCATCAGCTCGAAGAAGAAGCGAGAGATATTCGCTGCCGACCTGGCAGAACTGAGCAAGCCATACGATGGGGTAGAGCTCGACCTGGAGTGGGCAAGCAGCTGGTACAGCTACGGATTGCTTGCCGAAGAAATCCGCAAGGCTTTGCCGGCAGACAAGTCCTTCGAGGTTTCGGTGCATGCCTACAACTACAACTATCCGAAGGAGAAGATAGGATTGGCCAATGCCTTCACCGTGCAGCAATACGGACCGCAGAAGCAATGGTTCTACTTCAGCCGCTACAAGCAGACCCTTGCCGGAATGGAAAAGTATGGTTATCCGAAGGAGAAAATCTATGCATCCTACAGCACCACCACCTCGGGCCCTTACAAGAACGGTTCGCAGCAAGGCCACATCATCACCGGTGTGCGCAAGGGACTGATGGACGGCGATTTCGTTCCGCAGGAAGAAACCGATGTATATAATCATCCGGATGGTAGCCAGTATTATTTCACCGGTCCTCTGCAGACCTACCGCCGCGCCAAGTACGTCACCGACCATCTTTACCGCGGCATCTTCTATTGGGATATGGGCAATGATGTACCTGTGGAGCATCCTTACAATCTCGCCAAGTGGTGCAGCTACGGCCTGAACGCCAATGTAGACAAGCTCGTCACCCATGTAGATGTATTGCCTTATGAATCCACCGGCATCTCGAATGTAGAATTCTCCTCCCGTGAAAAGGAGATGAAGGGCGAGGTCTGGGTGTATAATATGATTGGAATCCAGATAGCCAAGGCCGCCACTTTTCAGCAGGCAGTGAGCATGTTGCCCAGTGGGATGTATCTCATCAAAGGCAAGAACTATGCAGGAAAATCAGTTTCAATGAAATTAAAAAAATAAGAAAATAAATTGAATTATGAGAAAATTATTATCTTTTGCCATGGCAGGATTCTGTTTGTGCGGAATCGTAGCTTGCGAGGACAGCTTTGAGAATCCGGGCGACTTCAATGCCAAGTCTACTTTGGAATTCGCTCCAGCCAGTGCCTTGTCAAAGGTAGATGGCATCACCTATGAATTCAAGGTTCGCGAAGAGAAGGACACGGCGTTCGTGAGTTTCTATACCAAGAATGATACCACAAAAGACGCCAGTGGCAATCCGGTGATCGGTTCTGACGGAAAGCTTGAAATCAAGACCGATACCATCTATTTCAAGACGGGCAAAGTAGCACATTACTACGAGATGGACACCATTACCTTGCCTTCTTATGCTGATACCTTCACGGTGCACATCAAGAGCAACGCCCTGTGGAAGGCTCCGCAGTTCAAGCCGGAGAAGACACAGTGGTTCTTCAACTACAACCTGAAGACCGACGGTACTTCGCTCTATGGCGGTGGCGACGGATATTTCTATTTCCGAACCATCAGAAACAAGAAGAAGTCACGTTTCGAGAAGGCTCACCAGTATATCTTCACATCCGACTCTACTGTGATGTATCATTTTGTATTTGCCCAGAAGGGTGAAAAGGATCCGAACTAATAGAAAGGAAATAACTTTATGAAACAGAGAATTATCTTATTCCTCGGCTGCTTGCTGGTGTCAGTTACCATGATGGCGCAGCACAAGGTGACAGGTGTTGTTTTTGACGATATGAACGAAACAGCCATCGGTGCCACCGTAGTTGAGAAGGGAAAACCTGCCAATGCAGCTGTTACTGATATGGATGGTAACTTCGCACTCACCGTGTCGAAGCCTACTTCTACCATCGTGATTACCTACATCGGTTTCGAGCCTATGGAGGTGGAACTCAAAAACCGTACAAAGGTTACCGTGAACCTGAAGACCAACAATACCAACCTCGACGAGGTGGTCGTTGTGGGTTTCGCCACCCAGAAGAAGCTTAATGCCACCGGTTCCGTAAAGACCATCGGCGATGAGATGATGAAAGACCGTCCTACGGTGAATGCCGTACAGTCTCTCCAGGGTGCCGTTGCAGGTCTTAACATCACTACCGATGGTGGTGGTGCCCCTGGTTCCAAGATGAACATCAACATCCGTGGTGTGGGTAACCTGGGCGACGGTTCCAATTCTTCTCCTCTCGTCCTCATCGACGGTATGGAGGGTGACTTGAGCACATTGAACCCTAATGATATTGAGAATGTATCCGTGTTGAAGGATGCTGCAGCTGCAGCCGTATACGGTTCACGTGCTCCTTTCGGTGTAATCCTCGTTACCACCAAGAGTGGTGTAGGCGGAAAGACCACTGTTCCTCAGATTCAGTATTCCGGCAACCTGCGCATCAACCAGCCTATGGATGTGCCTGAAATGGTGGATGGTCTTACCTTTGCCTATATGATGAACGATGCTTACATCAACTCAGGAGGTAATGCTCCTTTCGGTGCGGCACATATCAAGAAGATTAAGGATTACATGGAGGGTAAGTCTACCAAGAACTGTGATTCTTATCTCGCAGGAATGAAGTTGGATAAGTGGTATGAGAACCAGGCGTGCTTCGGTAACACCGACTGGTATGATGTCTACATCAAGGACCAGACGGTTTCTACCGAGCACAACCTGGCCATCAGCGGCGGATTGGGCAAGCTGAACTACCGTATCTCCGGCAACTACATGCGCCAGACCGGTCTCTTCAACTATGCCGACGAGCTTTACCAGCGTGCCAACATTGCCGGTAAGTTCCAGTATAAGCCACACAAGATGATTACCCTGGGCTACAGCGTCCGTCTTGCCATGGATAAGAACGACAAGCCATCAGCCCTCGACGGTCTGTTCTATCACAACCTGGGTCGCCGTGCTCCGGTGGTTCCAGTCATCAACTCCGAGAGCGGCGAGTATCATTCCGATTCCATGATTCCTGCCGTAAAGGATGGTGGACGTGTCATCAACAAGACCAAGAAACTCTACAACCAGGGTAGCATCGTCATCGAGCCTATCAAGAACTGGAAGATCCACGCAGAGGCTAACAGCCGATTGGAGTGGAACCCATACGACCGCGGCTTCAACCCATTGCCATATCATCTGCCTTCCGGCAAGATTGGCTACATGCTGGTTAACGAAGGTATCGTTGCCAATCACAAGGTCAATGCCGATGGCAGTTACTATGTAGTGCCAGACTATGGTGAGACCTATGCTGAGGATGCTGAGACCAAGGTACATTATTTCAATACCAACGTCTATACCGACTATAAGTTCAGTCTCAACGAGGCTCATAACTTCACCATCCTGCTGGGTGAGCAGTCGGAGTACTGGAAGCGTGAGACCAACCGTTCGGGTTACTACTATTCCAAGATTCAGGACAATGAAACCAAGGAGTACACCGACGAGGGTATCCGCCACGAGATGAAACCTACCAACTATCAGGAAGACTGGGCATCTCTGGGTTTCTTCGCCCGTCTTAACTACGACTACAAGTACCGTTACCTCCTGGAGTTGAACATCCGTGCCGACGGTGCATCCCGTTTCCCTACCGACCAGCGCTGGGGTTACTTCCCATCAGTATCAGCCGGTTGGAACGTGGCAGAGGAGCCATTGATGAAGAACATCCGCGACAAGTTCCTCGATATGTTGAAGCTTCGTGGTTCCTATGGTACACTGGGTAACCAGAACACCTCTTCCTGCTATCCATACTATCAGCAGATGAAGGATGTCAACGCTTCTGTTGTCTTTGGCGGAGAACAGGTGAACAAGCTCCCTGTATATTCTCCATATTCTACAACCCTCACCTGGGAGACCATCGAGAACTCAGGCTTCGGTGTTGACTTCGCCATGTTCGGCAGCCGTCTCTCCGGTTCCTTCGACTGGTATCAGCGTACCACCAAGGACATGGTGGGTCCTGCTGCAGCGCTCACTGCCCTCTATGGTGCATCAGCTCCTAGAACCAACAATGCCACCCTGCGTACACGCGGTTGGGAGTTGGAAATGAAGTGGCGCGACAATATCGGCAAGTTCAACTACGGCATCGGCTTCAGTCTCTCTGACTATAACTCAGTGGTAACCAAGTACTACAATTCTACAGGCCAGTGCACCGACGCCAACAACGGCACCTACTGGTACGAGGGCAAGAAGGTAGGCGAAATCTGGGGTTACCAGATTCTGGGCATCGCCAAGAGCGACGACGAGATGGATCAGTATCTTGCTAAGGTAGACCAGGCAGCCCTGGGTACCAAGTGGGGTGGTGGTGACTTCATGTATGCCGACCTCAATGGCGACCACAAGGTAGACGGCGGTAGCTACACCCTCGACGACCATGGCGACTTGAAGCGCATCGGTAACACCACTCCTCACTATGCTTACTCCATCACCCTCGATGGTAGCTACAAGTGGTTCGATTTCCGTGTCTACTTCCAGGGCATCGGAAAGCGTGATTACGTGTTCCCTAACTCAGCTCCATACTTCGGTATCGCATCAGAGTGGCAGCGTACGCTCTACAAGGAGCACCTCGACTACTTCCGCTTTGCCGGATCAGAGCTTGGTTCCAACCAGGATCCGTTCTACGGCCGTATCCGTATCGATGGCAACAACACCAAGATCAGCGACCGCTTCGTAGAGAATGCAGCCTACTGCCGTCTGAAGAACGTGCAGCTCGGATTCACCATCCCATTCTCTGAGGCAGCCAAGAAGTACATCAAGCATTGTCGCATCTATGTATCAGGCGAGAACCTGCTTACATTCACCAATCTGAGAATCTTCGACCCAGAGGCTATCAATGGCGCATGGGGTCCTGGTAAGTCATATCCTAACTACCGCACATTCTCTGTCGGTGCCGACATCAAGTTCTAATTTTTAACAACAAGCAAAGATATGAAAAAACAGATAGGTATAGGTCTCCTGCTGGCAGCAGCATTGTTCACATCATGTGATGACTTCCTGCAGAGAGAACCTCTTTCATACGGTAGTGAAGCTACCTATTTCAAGACAGCCAACGACTATCAGTTGTCGGTGAATGCCTTCTATGAGTATCTGCCAACCAACAATAACATGTGGGGTGGTCTTTACACAGCCGATACTCAGAGCGACAACCAGGCTGCCAGCGGCTACAGACATGATTTCCTGAGCGACGGCAACTACAAGACCGTGCCTCAGGGTTCATCCCAGTGGTATTTCAGCCGCCTGCGTGCCATCAACTTCTTCCTCCAAAAGGTGGATGAGACATTGGATGGTATCAGCGACGATAAGGAGATGGCCATCCACTATGTGGGCGAGGCCCACTGGTTCCGCGCCTTCGATCATTTCCGCCTGCTGCGCACCTTCGGCGATGCTCCTATCCTGAAGGAGATGATGCCGGATAACGCAGAAGTCCTGGCAGAGCACTGCAAGCGCTATCCTCGCAACGAGGTGGCCCGCTTCATCATCGAGGAGCTGGAAACGGCTGCCGGCATGATGAAGGATCAGGCTCCTGTATCAGGCCGTCTGTGCAAGGATGCTGCCTATGCCCTCATCTCCCGCGTGGCATTGTTCGAGGCTACCTGGGAAAAGTATCATGCAGGTACCTGCTTCGTGCCAGGCAACTCTAAGTGGCTCGGTGCCAAGTCATGGCCTGAGTTCCAGTTTGCTGCCGGAAGTGCAGAGGCTGAGTGCAACTTCTTCTTCGACAAGGCGATTGAGTATTCTGAAAAGGTGGCCGACAAACGTGCGCTGGATGCTGACTATGCAGGCATGTTCAACAACTGGGAGACTCAGTTCAGCAACACTGACGAGGTGATCCTCGCCCGTTACTACAAGAACGGTGTGCTTGCCCACAGCTGTTCTGCCCTCCTGAAGAACGGTGGTGGCTGCGGCGTGACAAGAGCAGCCGTAAACACCTTCCTCATGCAGAACGGTTTGCCTATCTACGATGCACAGGCTGGATATAAGGGCGACCAGACCACCTACGAGGAGTTGCAGGGTCGCGACGGCCGTCTTACCCAGTCGGTTCGTGCAGCAGGTAGCTTCATCAATACCACCCAGAATCCAGAGACGGGCAAGTTTGAAAATGATACCATTTACTACCACCGTCCTCAGCTCTGGACAGCTGGAATCGAGAAGGCAACCACCGGTTACGACCTCTGCAAGTGGCTGAGCAGCGATGAGGCTCAGCAGAAGCAGTATTACACCACCACGGCAGTGCCATTGTTCCGTGCCGGCGAGTGCTACCTCAACTACATCGAGGCATACTACGAGCGCCATGGCAATCTGAACGACAAGGCCATCCGCTACTGGAAGGCACTGCGTGCAAGAGCCGGTGTAGACACCGATTTCCAGAAGACCATCGATGCCACCGACCTGGACAAGGAGAACGACCTGGCGATTTATTCTCATGGCAAGAAGATAGACAAGACGCTCTACAACATCCGTCGTGAGCGTCGCTGCGAGCTGATAGCCGAGGGCTTCCGTTACGACGACCTTCGCCGCTGGAGAACCTTGGATATGATGAAGAATTATCAGCCAGAGGGCATGCACCTGTGGAATACGCCGATGGAGGAGATGTATTCAGCCAATCAGATAGATCCATCGGTTATCTCTCAGCGCAATGTATCAGAATACATCCGCCCATTGCAGATTAACTCCACATCACCTGCTTATCAGGGTTACACCTTCCCTAAGCCTCATTATTTGGAGCCTATTCCAATTTCTGAGTTCCTGCTGAGTGTATCTCCTGAGGGTGTCACCCCAACATCAGCCGGTAAGAGTATCCTTACTCAGAATCCGGGTTGGCCTGTTGATGCTGATGGCCCGGCAGATTATACTTATGATTGTGAATAGTTTTTGGTAAATTCATCGCCTTGAAGGTGCAGAAGCGTCTGTACTTTCAGGGCGATTTTCTTTGCTGTGTATCTCTTATTGCTGTGTATTTCTTCTTTCATTCATGATTGGTGCATCTACCTTACGTTTCCCCAATTTCTGGGGAATAATTCCCCACATATTCCCCAGTTTCCCCACTTTTGTTTGATGAGTGAAAAATGATAAGTGGCAGAAAATCAGCATGATAACATGTTTTGCCAGTTTTTGGCATGCATGTTGCAACAATACATAGCGTGTTTGAATCAGATAAATTCGTTTCTCAACATAATGACAACGCATTTTGCAGTGCGTATATATAGAAATAGGTAAGAGTAATAAATAGTTTTCATCAAGGTAAAAGTTTATATTTAGGTTTATCATTTGCATTTTATTGCATATCTTGAAAAATAGATGTAATTTTAGGTTCGGTTAATGAAAAGAGAAGTCTGCGAGCAGTGATGCTGGCAGACTTTTTTATTTCTTGTCACGCAGATATCGCAGATGCCGCAGATTATTTCTCGGATTTGAGTATTTTAGTGTGATTTATTTCTCGGATTTGAGTATTTTAGTGCGATTTATTTCTCGGATTTGAGTATTTTAACGCGATTTATTTCTCGGATTTGAGTATTTTCGTTATATTTGCATCTGTTATTCAAATAGTTACGATTATGGCAGAATATATACATAGAAATGTAGATTCAGAACTCATCGCCTGGAAAGAAGATTCCATGCGGAAACCCTTGCTGCTTCGTGGCGCCAGACAGGTAGGAAAGTCATCAGCGGTAAAAAACTTCGGCAAACAATTCGAGTATTTCGCCGAGGTGAATTTTGAACGCCACAAGGCCATCAAAACCTTCTTCCAGGGGGATATTGACGTACGATTGATTGCTAAAAAAATCAGCAGTTATATCAATGTCCCTGTAGAAGCAGGTAAGACGCTTCTCTTCCTCGATGAAATTCAGGAATGCCCAGAAGCCATCATGGCATTACGCTTTTTCAAGGAAGATTATCCTGAGCTGCATGTCATAGCCGCAGGATCACTTCTGGAATTTACGCTTCAGGAACTCCCTACTTTTGGAGTAGGAAGGATTCACTCGCTCTTCATGTATCCGATGACTTTCGATGAATTCCTGTATGCCAATCACGAAGAAGGACTCATCCTTCTCCGAAATGAAGCATACGGAAACCAGTCTTTAGACCAAGCCTTCCATGATAAACTCGTGGAATACTTCCGCACTTACCTGCTTGTTGGAGGCATGCCGGAATCTGTACTGGCGTGGATTAATACGCACGATTTCAACCGATGCAGAAACATCCAGGAAGACATCATACTGACATACGAAGATGATTTCAGCAAGTATAAAAAGAGAGTCAACCCGGATTTGCTGCGCACAACGATGCGTGGCATCTGCCATCAGGCAGGAGAGAAGCTGACATACAAGCAAATATCAGCAGACTATCAGAGTTCACAAATCAGAGAAGCCATCCGCCTGTTGACACTTGCCGGAATCGCAACTCCTGTGGTTGCAACCTCGGGTAATGGCATTCCGCTGGATGCGGAAGCCGACGAGAGGAGCATGAAGGTTCTCTTCCTGGACCCAGGATTACTGTTGGCTGTGCTTCAACTGGAAGGCGACCTGTCTCAGCAGCTCATAGAACTTATTTTAGCCGGCACCCCACAGGAACTTGTCAATAAGGGAGGTGTTACAGAAATGGTTGCCGGACTTGAGATGATGCGTTACAAACCATGCATCCAGCGCCAGAAGATGTTTTATTGGGAGCAGAAGGGAAAGAGTGTTGCCGAGATAGACTATCTGGAAATCCACAACATGAAGATTACCCCTATCGAAATCAAATCGGGTACCCAGGGTGGCATGAAGAGTCTCTGGCTATTCATGAGAGAGAAAAAGCTCACCGAAGCCTTCCGTTGTTCCCTGGAGAATTTCGGATCATTCGATTACATTGACAAGCAGGATGATGATGCCGTAAGGCATGTCACCATACTGCCTCTCTATGCATTATCTCTATTGAAAAAGATATAACTATGATAGAAAGATATAACTATGATGAAAAGATATAACTGTATATTCATGGCGCTTGTGGCGCTAGCTTTGTTTGCCTGCCATGGCAGAAAGACGGCATCTGGTGATGGGGAAGTGGGTGATACGCTGAAGATGAAGTATGCCCGGTTGCTGACCATCGTAAGGCATGGTGAGGGGACTTATGATGAAGTGACGATAGCCAACCCCTGGAAGGCTGGCACCCTGCTGCATCGCTATATCCTCGTGCCGAAGGGCAAGGAGGGGGATGAGACCGTGGCGCAGCTTGCCAGGCGCAGGGCATCGGGCGTAAGATGCACCACGGATACCGTGCGCACACCCGTAGAAAGCAGTGCCGTATTCATGGCTCCGCATTGCCAGCTGATGTATGAGTTGGGCGCGGGGAATGCCATCCGTGGCGTATGCGATCTGGATTATATCAATATTCCCGATATCAGAAAGCGCGTATCATCATCCTCTATCGTGGATTGCGGTTCCAGTATGGCGCCCGACTTTGAGCGCATCATCGCCCTGAAGCCCGAGGTAATCCTTGTATCTCCTTTCGAGAACAGTGGCGGATATGGTAAGCTCGATAAGCTTCGCATCCCCCTGATAGAAGCAGCCGACTATATGGAGACATCGCCATTGGGCAGGGCAGAGTGGATGAAATTCTATGGCATGCTCTTTGGCAGCCGTCAGGCAGATTCGCTCTTTGCAGGGATAGAAAAGGAATATCAGTCGCTGAAGTCGGTGGCAGGAAAACTGCCCGAAGGTCTTTCGGTGTTGACCGAGCGCAAGACGGGTGGGGTATGGTATGTGCCGGGCGGCAGGAGCACGATAGCCCTTCTTCTGAAGGATGCCCATGCCCGCTATGTTTTTGCAGATGATGACCACAGCGGAAGTCTGGCGATGAGTCCGGAGCAGATTCTGGCGAAGGGTAGGGAGATTGATGTCTGGGCATTCAAGTATTTCGGCGGTGCTCCCTTGGGCAAGGCCCAACTGCTTCAGGAGTATGAAGGCTACAAGGCATTGTCTGCCTTTCAGCGTGGCAGTATCTATGAGGTAGATACCTCCCGAGTTCCCTATTTTGAGCTGACGAGTTTCCATCCCGAGCTGCTGCTCCGTGAGTTCATCCTCCTTTCTCATCCCGCCACGGATGCCCGGTATGCCCGGAACGGGGAGTTGAGGAAGCTGGGAACACTCCGGTTCTATCAGCCTTTGTAGGGGGGATTGAGCATGTTTGCATGTTTCTTTATCGTTAATAATGCATAAATATTGGGGTCTGTATGCGTTTTTTAATGTATTGCACCTTATCTTTGCTTATCGGAAATCATCCATAACCTAAAGTAATAGAAATAGAAAATGGCAAAGAGCAAAAAAGACTTTACATTACTTCTCATTGCGCTCTTTTGCAGTTCTT
>CAKQCH010000038.1:0-22089 GCA_934216735.1 uncultured Prevotella sp. | reverse complement strand
TTTTCTTATCTTTGCCACCAAATTAATAACAATAACATTAAAAAGGAGGTTATTATGCAAGCAACAAAGAACAATACAAAGGAGGAAACCATCAGAAAGTTTAAACAACTACTAAAACATAAAGAGGAGATGCTCGAAAGAGCAAAACAATATGATGGCATTGACATTTATGCTAAATTTGCAAACGCATGAAAGAATTGTCTCTACATCACATTAACAACAAATCACCTTATCGAGTTATCTGCTCAGATAAGGGTGATTACCTGTTTGCAACAGACAAGGGGATTAACTATACCATTTCTTTTACAGAAGAGTTTCCTCTTGGCGGTTGTATGAGCTATCAATTTTGCATACACAATGACAACAAAATTCATGGCTCATACGATAATAAAATAAGCACAACGATTATTGCCATCATTGAGGAGTTCTTTCTTCAAAACTTGAATGTCTTACTATATATTTGCGACACAAGTGACAACCGTGAAGAAGTTAGAAATCGTTTGTTTATAAGATGGTTCAAGGAATATGCAGATCCACAAAAGTATACTATCCAATCTGCCAACACAACCATTGAAGGTCAAGGATTCTACTCTTCTATCATTGTAGAAAACAGAAATCCACTATTAGATGCTATCAAAGCTGATTTCGAAAAGTCTGCAAATGACTTAAAAGAGAAATAGCTTCTTGCAAATCCCAACAAAAATGGTTATAAAGCAGCATATATTCAAGGCTTTTGCCCTTACAGGGCGCAGGGGAACAACGCTTTAATACCCAGGGCGATGCCCTGGGCTAGGAACTTCTGCCCTTTCAGGGCGTGCCGCTGTTTTGCAGTAGCATCACCCCTTCCTCTTCCACGTTATTATAAAAAGGACTGCCTTTTTTGCTGTTCCAATCCTTCATCGAATACACTATCGGATGAATCATCTGATTGATTTGCCATCCCAATTCCCAAAGAGGATAGGTGTAATTATCATGATCCTGCTCGTCTATCTTATCCTTATTCAGAAGCACAAGGATGTCCCAGTCGGAATCTGCCTTGGCATCCCTTCTGGCCCTTGACCCGAAAAGAATAACCTTGGCATCTTTCGGCATAATCGACTCCGCTTTCTTCTGAATCGACTTGAGTACCTCATCTTCTAGATGTTCCCTTGTTATTGTCGTCATAACACTATCATTTAAATTACACCGCAAAAATACGAAAAAGAATTGAAACTAACAAATATTCTGAGAGATATTTGCATTTATTCCTTTCTCTTCACCCAAACCTTGTGGCTGCCGCTGCCCATCGAATCTATCGGCAAAGTTCGGTCGGCGGTGATTTCCTTCAGCTCCAGGGAGGCGGCGGTGCGGCTCAGGTTGTTAATGTAGGCATAATCAGAGAGAGTGATGAAACCATTGGCTTCTATCACCTCCAGGGCACGGACAATGCGCTCTTCCCTGGAATAGAGCTGCTTGCGAATCACCTTTACGCCACCCATATCACGCTCCAGGTCGCGATCGGTTTCATGCTTCACACTCTTGAGTAATTCAGGAGATGCCTTGAAGTTGATGTCCTTCACGCCCACCTTGCGATACGCCATCTTATCCTCTTCACCCTGCATTTCCGTAGGCTTTTCGTCCTCGAAACCGAGGGAGAGGGAGAAGGTGCCGAGGCCTTCCAGATTCACATTGTAGCCCATGGAGAGCATTTCTACCAGCATATCAGCCACATCCATCAACACAGCCTCCGTGGTACTTTCTGAAATGCCACGATGGTAACCCTGCATCTTCTTGACGAACTCTTTTCTGGATAGTGTCCGATTGGTCACCATCTTAGGATAAACTCTGCGCTTGCCTTCATTACGCATGTCAGTTAACTCCTGCAACTTGTACTTTGCCATAACGATTCCTTTCTTATTAATATTGTTATCACTCCATATTGAGACAGCCATTACAATCAAGAGTAATGATGATTGCTCCTCATCATAATAGTTCTCATACCTAAAGATAAAAGTATTTATCCCTAGGCAAAAGCTCCGTTCAGCGACGTTGAACCGACATTCAGCGACGTTGAATGCAGGTTCAGCGACGTTGAACGCACATTCAACGTCGCTGAACGAAACTTTCTAGTAGACAAAAGTACATTTTTTCCTAATAACAACCAAGACTTTTCCTAAGATTAACACAAAATTAATCATTTTACAACCACGCTCCGAATCTTGCGCTTGGCAATGGGGCGGCGAAGTAATAGTTCTGGTCGTTATTCTTATCCAGGAAATTCACCTGCTTCATGCCGAAGAATGGCAGGCCCTCTGGGAAGAGGCGAGCAAAATCGGTTACACCTCCTGAGAGGGCAGGACTGCCTGCCTGATATTCGAAATTCCAACTCTTGTCGAATGCCAATGGAGCACCTTGGGCTACATCATCTATCTCGCAATTGATGTTCATCTTGTCGCTCTGCTTGAAACTCTTGAAGAGAGGGTTGAGCTGACCAGCCACGCTGCTCTTGATGTCGGTATCAAACCAGATGCCGAGCTCTGCACCCTTCGCCATCTGCGCTACGCCAGTCTCTGTAGATGCAAAGTAGTAATTTGGTGTAAGACGACTGTGCTCCATATCAGCACCATCCTTCTTTGGCTGCTTCAGTCCGAAACGGGAATCGTAGATGAGGTTGTTCACGAAGATTGGCTTCGCTGCCTTCTCTACCCAGACTGAACCACCCTTCTTGTTCTTGGAACGGCGCCAGCCGCAGTTGATGATGGTGTTGTTATAGGCGGTCATCTCAGAGAGAGGAATCACCTCGCTATTGCCGGCATTCGAAAGCTTGAAGGCGTTGGTGCAGGCGTTGTAGATGATGTTGTTGGCTACATCGAGCTTGCAACCTGCCTTCACGTTGATGGCCTCACCACCATCGGCTGCATTTCCGCTATCGGCAAAGATATTGTTGATAATCACGCCGTTACCACCGGTAAAGTAAGTCTGGTCGTTGTAGTTGTCATGGAAGAAACTGTTTGCCATCACAAACTTGCCGTTTACATTACAGAAGTGGAAGGCTGGCACGCCACCATCGATGGTGGTCTTGAAAAGCTTGTTCTGGAAAGAAGCTGAACTCTCGGTAGGAGTAGCACCGGCATAGGCCACATCTACGTGATTGAGCACCACCTCTTCTGAATTATATCCGCAGATGATGCCGCCCCAATCAGCCGGCTTCTTGGTATCAGAAGTAAAGACTACTGGCTTCTCGGCGGTTCCCAGGCAATAGAGATTGCCCAATACCACGATCTCTACCGGCACCTGAACCTCTGATTTGCAGGTAACGGTTACGCCCGGCTCAATGTAGAGCGATGCTCCTACAGGAATCTCAACGCTCTGGCTCAGGGTAGTATCCTTGGTCCAAACCACAGAACCTGCTGGATATTCTGCCACCTTCGTTGTGATGACATCCTTAGAACCCTGGTTCTCATTACCATCACTTCCATTACCACCATTATTCACGTAATCGTATGGATTGATATTATCGTTCTCGCAAGATGTGGAGAACATTGCAACTGCTGCCATCATGAGCAAAGCAGCAAAAGTATTTATCTTTTTCATTTTTTTACCTTTTTACTTTTTTACCTTTTAAAGTTTGTATCTTACTCCCAGCAGGAAGGTTCTGCCATACTGATAAGTTCCCACGATGGTCTTATCGCTCTTCTGACCCTCATACTCCAGGTTGCTCTTGTTCACGGTCTTCAAGTATCTCTCGCGCTTGGCATCGAGCAGATTGTTTGCCTTGAAGAAGATGGAGATGCCGTTCTTGAATTGCTTCTCGGCACTCAGGTCGAGACCGAACATCGCCTTATCCCACTGGTCGGCATCCTTGAAAGGAGAAACCAGGGCAAGCTTGGTGCCCGTGAAGGAAGAGGCAAGCTGCGCATTCCAGCCATGCTCCGTATCCTTATATAATAAGGAAATGTTGGCGGTATGAGGAGCCTGGTTTACCAGCGGACGGGTCTGGGTTACGCCCGATTTATATTCGGCACTCCCCTCCTTGTACTCACGCTTCGAGGTGGTGATTTCAGAATGGGTGTAAGTATAATTCGCCTTCACTCCGAAGTGGCGGATGTACTTGATTACGTCGATTTCGAAGCCCATGTTCTTGGCATTACCCAGGTTGTCAGGCATGTAGTAGGCATCGGTTCCGGATCCTATCTTGCCATCCGATGTTACGAACACCTGCTCTATAGGGTCTTTCAGATACTTATAGAATACGCCGGCAAGAATCTGCTCGGTCTTGCTTGGGAACCACTCCCAGCGCAGGTCGATGTTGTCGATGCGGGCACGCTTCAGGTTTGGATTACCTTTTTCCTGATACTCCTCGCCCAGAATCTGATAAGGCACTATCTCATAGAAGCCCGGACGGTTGATGGAGCGATAGTAAGAGAGACGCACGTTCATCTTCCTGGTTGGTGTCCACTTGATGGATGCCGATGGCAGATAATCCCAGTAGCTCTGCTCGCCCACCTGTCCCATGTTGCGGAAGTGCTGGAGCATGGTGTAAATCTGGTTGGTGTGCTCGGCACGGAAACCGGCATTCAGTTCGCCCACCTCGCTCTTCAGGGTTACCATGGCGTAGGCACCGCCGATGTGCTCCTTGGAATCGTAGTTGAGCTGAGAAGCCTGAGAATAAGGAGTCTTGCAAACCCAATCGATGTTGGCATACTGGTCTATTCCGTTGCCATCCAATCGCTGAGAGATGTCGGCAGGATTGAAGATGTAAGAATAATATCTGTTGCTGCGTTCCTTTCTGCGATACTGCGCTCCCGCCTTCCAGAGTGCCTCCACATCGTTGGCGAAATGGGTATCGTAAGAGAGGTTGATGTAACCCGCCCAATCGGTATCCTTATTATGCTGGAATCGGCGCTCAGCACTCTTAGGCAGGGTCTTGGTGATGTTCTTGTCGCCTTCCCAGATGGAACCCGAAACGGCATCGCCGCCATTCTCGGCTTTTCTGCTCACGGTATTCGTCAGGGTGACGTAAGTTCTGTCCGGATCTTCCTCCTTAGCCTGCGAGAACACGCCCGACCAATCTACGGTAAAATCCTTGGCAAGATGATGCGTACCTTTCAGGTTGGTGGCGAAGATGCTCTGGGTGGTTGAGAGGGAGCGAACCTCATCATCCTGGGTGTAGCTGTCGGCTCCGATGTATTCGGTATTGATGCCGCTATTGTATCTGATGCCCTTGGAATTGGTGCGCACATACATGTTGTACCACTCCAGTTTGTTGCCAGGCAGGGTTAAATCGAACTTGGCATGAGCACCCGTGGTAAGATCGTGGATGCTGTAGTAGCGATGGTGCAGATTGGAAATGTACATCGCCTGCTCGCCCGATGCCATCTTTACAGAGTTATAGGTGCGCTCGGTGCCACGGAAAGTATTCTGCACGCTTCCGGCAAGCATCACGCCAAGGCGGTCGCCCCAGAATCGGTTTCCGATGCTCAATCCTCCGATGAAGTTAGGAGATGGCATGGAATGACTCTTCAACTGAACAGGACCGTTCTTGAAATCGCTCATCTGCGCCTTGTATTCTGAACCGAAGGCCTCGTAAGGAGATTTCTTTGTATAATCAGAGCGGTTACTGGTAAGATAATCTCTGCCATCCTTCCAGAAATAATCACTTGCTCCGATGGCTGCATTCGCCTGAATCAGGAAGCGGGATGGGGCATCCTTCATCACCATATCCACCACGCCGCCGGCTGCATCGCCTTCCATATCAGCAGTCAGAGACTTGGAAACCACGAGGCGGTCCATCAGATCTGAAGGGAAGATATTCAATGGGATGTAACGGTTTTTATCATCCGGACTAGGAATCTTCACGCCGTTTACCAGGGTGTAGTTGTAGCGCTTGTCCATGCCTCGGAGGATGGCGTAGGAAGCCTCGCCCGATGCATCACGCTCCATGGTTACACCCGATACTCGCTGCAGAACGCTCGCTACGTTGACATCAGGCGAAAGCTGGATGCTCTGCTGACTCATCACGTTGAGCACGTTGCCGGCATTCTTCACGGTTTCTATGGCGCTGCGGTCGCTGCGGTATTCACGATGACCGGTAACCACCACTTCGCCCAACTGCTTCTGGTCTTCATCCATCGGAATATCCACCTTGTCTTTCTTAGCCACATCCACCACCATCTCCCTGGTCTTGTACGACATGTAGGAAACGATGATGGTAAACTTGCCTTTATCTGGCAGTTCATGCAGGGTGAAAGTACCATCAAGTCCGGTGGTGGTACTCACGTTGGGCAGCTCCTTTACCCGGATTACGGTTCCGATGAGGGGTTCGCCCGTTTTGTTATCCTTGACTACACCATCCAGCGTGTGGGCCTGGATGGCGGTAGTCGCTGCGGCAAGAAGCGCCGCACTCAATAAAAATCTTTTCATCTATATCGCTATTGAATTCTTCACTCTTCGTTCTTCACTCTTCACTTACTTTTTGTAACCGTGTGGATGATTTTTCCATCCTTGTCAATCATCGACATTCTCAGCTGCTTCTTATCTGCAGTAAATACAGAGAAGCCATCGGCTGGACTGCAGAACACGGTGCCATCAATAGGCTTCACAGAGCGAGCCAGAGATGAAGAGGAATTGACTACGTAGTCGATGTTATCACCCTTCTTCTGGATATGCTGGAAGTTGTGGATGTGACCGCAGGCATAAATCGCCACATTATTATATTTATGGAGGATAGGCAGAAGGCGCTTCTGCATGTCGAGGCGCTCGCTCTCCTTCTTCGTGGTGTAGGCGTAGATAGGATGATGGCCTACCACGATGACCCAATCTTCCTTGGCATTCTTCAGGGTTTCGTCGAGCCAAGAGAGCTGAGCCTCAGCATCCTGCTTGCAGGCATCAGGATAGATTTCCGGATTCTTGCGATAGGAATCAATGAGGGGTGTGGTGTCGAGGAAGATGACGCGCACGGTGGTTCCCTTGTGGTCGAACACCTTGGTGTAATATTTGGCTGGCATCATCCAGCGGCGGCTCACCTTGCCGTAATCCATAAAGGCCTGGGTATTACCACGATACTCATGGTTGCCGCAAACCGGGAACCAGTTGAGCATCAGGTCGGGATGAGAATAAACATATTCGTAATTGGTAAGCCACAGAGGGTCTTGGGTTGAAGCCACGCCATTGAAATGGTGGATGTCGCCTGCGGCAATCACGCACTCCGGATCAACCACGTCAGCCATTTCGCCCATCAGTTCGGCGATAGGCTTCTGGTCGTAGTAGCCGTTGCGGCCCATATCATTGGTTATGTAGAGGGTGATTTCGCCCTGCAGTTTCTGCCATTCTGCAGCATTCGCCTTCCAGTTTGGATTCTGCGGAATAGCGGTTGCTGCACTCTGAGAGCAGGTGGTTAATGCTGCGTTTTGAGCCTGAGCAGTCAAGCCTCCGCCCAACAATAAAGCCGAAGCCAAAACTACAGTTGCTACTCTACCTTTCATCATAGCAAAGCCATTCATGCTGCTCTGCTTACCCGAAACTTTCTTTTCCATTTTTTCTTTATCTGACTATAATACCTTTTTATTAAACGATTCCCCCGTTTAGGGAAATACCTGTTAAATTTCGGGTGCAAAGGTAGGGGTATTATGTGTCAAATGGGTTACAAGGATTTGAAATCACAGATAAAGAATGCTACAATATTGTTACGGCTTGCGTATAATAGATGAAAACATCTCTGCGTATAGAAGATGAAGCTATCCTGCTACTATTTTCCCAGAAACTTCTGGTTCACGTAATCGGTAAGCTTTTCACGATAACTGTCGCCTATCGGGATTTCCTTCTCATTATCAAGCACTACGCGACTCTTGTTGATTTCTGCGATGTGGTGAAGACTGATGATAAACGATTTGTGGATGCGCATGAAATCGTGGGAAGCCAGGCGCTCTTCCATCTTCTTCATGCTGAGGAGCACCACAAGGGGTTTCTCCTGATGGGCAAGATGAATGCGGAGATATTCTGCCATTCCTTCTACGTAGATGATGTCACGGATGAGGATGCGAACCACCTTGTATTCGGTTTTCAGAAACATGGCGTCGTCTTCGTCTATCGGCGAAAGACTCGCCGTATGGAGCAGGTCATACTGGTGCTTCACCTTGTCGGCAGCACGCAGGATGTCGCCCATGCCGAAGGGTTTCAGAAGATAATCGATGGCATCCACCTTGTAGCCTTCGAGGGCGTACTCCTGATAGGCGGTGGTGAAGACTATCATCGGCGGCTGACTCAGAGATTTGACGAAATCCAAGCCGTTGAGGTCGGGCATGTTAATGTCGATAAAGAGGGCATCAATCTCCTGCTGGTTCAGGATGTTCATCGCATCGAGCGCACTCTGGCAGCTATCCACCAGTTCGAAGAAAGGCACTTTCTCCAAGTAAGCCGCCAACTGGCGGAGAGCCAGAGGCTCGTCATCTATTGCTAATACTCTAATCATTTTTTTCTTGTTTAATCAGACTATTTATTTTATCGGGAGCCTCAGCAGCAGGCGGAACTCCTCGGGGGTGGAATCAATCTTCAAGTTGTAATCATCGCCGTAAATCAGCTGGAGCCGTTTTTTGGCATTCTGCAATCCCACGCCTCCCTGCTTCTTCTCATCAGTTTCCGGCTTCACGCTGTTGTTGCAGCTGAAGGCTATTTCGCGGTTAGCCTCATCCACCCGAATGCCCACCTCGATGAAGGAACTCTTCTGATAGCTCACTCCATGCTTGAAGGCATTTTCAATGAAGGTGATGAAGAGGAGCGATGGCACCTGCACATCGGGAACGCCGGAAGGGAGCGAAACCGAAATGCTAACCTTGTCGGTGTATCGGATGCGCATCAGATCTACGTAATGACCGATAAACGCCAACTCCTTCTGCAAGGGCGCCATCGACCTGTTGCCCTCGTAGAGCACGTAGCGCATCAGCTTGGAAAGCACTTCGATGGTGTATTTCGCCTGTTCGGGGTCGATGTCAACCAGCGCATGAATGTTGTTGAGGGTGTTCATGAAGAAATGAGGGTTAATCTGATATTTCAGATACTCCAACTGACTGTTCAGATTCTCACGTTCCAACTCCTTGATTCGTTTCTTGTCATCCATCGACTTGAAGAAGCCTTTGGCTCCAATGTTCAATCCCAGAAGCAAGGTCATGATGATGAATGCCACTGAATCCTGTCCGCCGAAAGCACGGGGTGGCTCAGGTTTCTTATCATGGAAATGCTCGCCCCTGCCATCTTCTGGCTGAAGAGGAGGATTGAAGGGAGTATCCGAATCAGGAAGTTCGTGCGCAAGGGCAGGCTTTCTCTCCCCTATTCTTCCCTTTTTCATTTCCATCCTGTCTTTCGGTTCAGGACCAGGAAGATGCGGACGAAAATGAATCTGATAGCCCATGAAGCAGATGATCAGCACCACCAGGGAAACCCCATACGCCCACTTTCGGTTGGCGTAAACCAGCAGAGGGGCGATGAAGAAATTGTGAAGGAAGAAGGTGACGCAAAACATCGCCAGCAAGCCCCAGGCGTTGAATACCGCCTGCCAATCGATGGTCATGCTTTTCGCTGCCTCTGCTGATGCGGAAGCGGAAGCTGCATCCGAAACCATCGCGGCATCTGATGCCGAGGAGAAGAAGAAATCGCCTACCAGCATACTAACAGGTGGTGCCGCAAACAGGATTGTCCACAGCACCACGTATAGAATAATTTCTGATTTCTTCTGTCCTCTAACCATAAGACGCTTATATTTTAATTGCTGGAAGCCCCGCTGATTATCAGAGGAAAGCTCCCGATGAGTAAAATCTTTCAATATTGAGGATAACGTTAAGATGGTTAGATTATTGTTAGAACTTACTTATTAAAAGTGTCAGTTTGATTCCACCCATCTCGCTGAGCGAGATGGGCTGGAACTTTGAAATTAACGCATTCATTGTCATCATTCAACACATTAATTGTCTTCTAAATACTCTCTAATCTAACTAAATACAACAAACTTACAAGTATGAAAATTATGCTTTATCATCGGAATTAATGCCAGCCGCCAGGCTGACCGCCACCTCCAGGGGCTCCGCCATTTCCTCCTGGCTGACCTCCTCCAGGCTGCGTGCCTCCGCCGCCCATGCCACCACTAAAGTTGCTAGTGGTAACCATCGACGAGAGGGTCAACGTAGCTAAAGAGGAGCCACCGCTCACCGTGGCATCCGTAACGTAGCCACAGAAATCATTGCCACCGCTCACGGTAGCTCCAGAAGAGAAGATATAAGAGGTTCCTTTCGTCATCTTTGGTGAACTTACCAGGAGGGTGTAGCCCTGCTGGGTGTAGTCGCGAGGCACCTTGAAGGCAAGGATGTTGCTGCCACTATCATCAGCCACCGTGATGTACTGTCCGTTCTGAATGCTGCTGCCTCCGAGAATGGCAACAGGCTGGGTGGTTACACTCGTAGTTGGGGTGGATGTGGTTCCACCGATTCCTATCAGGGTTCCACCCGTAACCGTAAAGGTGTTCTGGTCGCAATCGAAACCTTCCTCTGGCTGAGTGGTTCCGCAGGCAATCACTACTCCACCCGATACGGTAAGCGTAGAGTTGCTGTCGATGCCATCGTTATTGGTTCCCATGGCGAAGATGTTGCCGCCGCTGATGGTCATCGCCTTCGAAGAGTTGATGGCATCGTCGTAGCAATAAGACAGGATGGTTCCGCCCGAGATATTCATCGTAGATTTGCTCTCGATGCCTTCGGACCCTTCGCCTCCGGTGCAGCGAACCATGATGGATCCGCCCTTCAGATACATTTCTCCATCGCTCTTGATTCCCTTTGGCGAAGTATCAAGCTTGCCGTAGGTGTATTGCTTGCCGGTGGTAATCACCTTGATGGTTCCACCGTTCACGGTGAGGGTCTGGTCTGTACTGATGCCCTTGCCGCCTGCCCCCGTGCTCTTGCAGTAGAGGGCACCGCCGTTCATCACGAAGATGCTGTCTGCCTTTACGCCTGCACATCCGCTTACATCCTGCTCGTCTGAATCGTATTCGCCCGTACCGGTGGTGATGGCTGTGGTTCGTCCGCCGTCAATCTGCACCAGTCCGTCGCTGCTCAAACCTTTGCTGGCAGCAGCGGATGTTTCCACGTTGATGACTCCACCTTTTATATAAAGGGCATCATTTCCCTTGATGGCGTTGCCAGCGGTGGCTTTTACGTAGATGTTGTTGCCCGGACGGAACAATACGTAATCGTCGCTCCGGATACCCGCCTTGCAGTTGGCGTAAACATCAAGCGAGCCCTTGCCCGAGAAGAGCATCTTGCCTTCGCTGAAGAAGCAGGCCTTCATGTCCTCATCATCCGTGGCATCGCGGTATTTGGTGCCGTCGGTAAGGGTATTCTCCGTGCCGTCTGCCAGGACGATGTAGCCACGCTTCTTGCTCTGGATGTTGATGGCGGCTCCATCGGGGTTGGTGATGTTTACGCCATTCAGGTTGAGTTCAAACTTATTGTCGCTATAAATCTTGAGGAAACCATTGGTAGTGGTTCCGCTCACGTTGTAGCAAACCTTCTTTGCCGAGGAATTGATGATAACGTCAGCACCATTGATGGTAACCGTTACGCCATCCACGCTTCCCGAAGTGGAAGCCGAAGAACCATTGAAGGCAATATCCACTTCGTTGTTGAAGCTGTTGTTTTCAATGAAGTCTTCTGCCTCATCGCCTTCCGTGGGGATGGTTTCGGTTTCGCTGAGTGCCGTCTTGTCGATGGCAATATCGAAGCCGGTCAGGTCGCTGAGCGAACTGTTGTAAGTAACCATTGAGCCAGAGCTGTCGCTTCCTGAGTTTTCATTCCCCGAGTTCCCATTCTCCGTATTATCGTTATCATCAAACAAATCGGAATCAGAAGAACATCCCACGGTCAGCATCAGGGCGAGAATCATCATCGCCCATCGCGAATAATCAAATAATCGTTTCATAAGCCAATCGTTTTAAATTCCGGCATCAGCCGTTCGTTTTAAATTCTGGTGCAAAGGTAATACATTCCTGTTACACCCGCAACTTTATTCAACGAACGCCCCGATTGTTTCAACGAAACGAAAAGACTACTTTCAGAAAACAGAAAAGGTGCGCCAAATTGCGCACCTCTACCTTATTATATTAGAATCTTTTTATGATTAGATGGAGATTTTATCCTGCTTTAATTCTATCCTTCATAATCGCAGCCATATTCTCGCTCGCCCATCCTATCAGAACATTCAGGATAGGAATCAGGGATTCTGCTCTGGGGGTAAGCGAATACTCCACTCTTGGCGGCACCTCGGCATAAACCTTTCTGTTCACATAGCCATCCGCCTCCAGCGTCTTCAAGGTGCTGGTAAGCATTTTTTGCGAAATATCGGGGATGAGCTTGCGAAGGGCGTTGAAGCGGAGCGGCTCCTCCTTGTGGACATTCAGCGTGTAAATAACGAGCAACGACCATTTGTCGCTAATGCGGGCCAGCACATTGCGAATCGGACAATCCTGGAAAACCATTTCCTTTATCATTCTTGCCATAATCTCTATTCTTACCTTATTAATAATCTACTTTTTCTTTTTCATTTCTATCGCTACAACTATCTTATTATCTGCAATAGGCTACAAAAGTAACTAATATTCCCAAAGAAACCAAACATCCAAAGTTAATCTAAGTTAACGTCTGTTTTTTCTTTCTCCCATTCCATCGCAATAGTTACCTCCAGGAAACTATCCCACCCCAAAGTGCCTTCTTGTGGGAACGGATTTTTTGCAGTACCTTTGCATCGCAATTCAAAAGTATAAACATTTAAATAATAGAACAAGATGAAAGAAACAAAGACTATCGCAAAGGCTGCCAACTTTACAGCCGTTGATTTTGGTAAGATGAGTGAAATCAAGGATTACACCTTAGAGTTGGGTCCTGAGATTAAGATTCCCGGAAAGGTATTCGGAGGTCAGAGCGTGAACGCTACTGGTGGCGAGTTCTCATTCCAGAGCTTTGCTCCTGGCACAGAGAGCGGTTTCCTTCATACTCACAAGAACCACGAGGAATTGTATTTCTTCCTGAGTGGCAAGGGCGAGTTCCAGGTTGATGGCGAGGTATTCCCTATTCAGGAGGGAAGCGTGGTAAGAGTGGCTCCTGACGGCAAGCGCTCTGTTCGCAACAATGGCACAGAACCACTGCTGATGCTCTGCGTGCAGTATCGTGGCGCAACCTTTACTGCCGATGATGCTGCTGATGGCGTTATCCTGAACGAAAAAGTAGAGTGGTAATTGAATACCAGGGAATCTCCCCCGATGCTTTTAGGGAAAATCATACGCTGGTTTATGGTTTTCCCTTTGCTTTTTTCAGCTATTCTCTCTATCTTTGCACCATCAAAAAGTTGATAACGGCACCAGGTTGCCCTTTCATTTCAGACAAATGCAGTAATAACCCTTTAAAGAGAAGATAGTTATGAAAAGAATGATTATGACAATGGTAGCAATATGGATGATGATAACATCTATGAATGCTCAGAGACTGACAAATATTCAGGCAGAAGCCCGTTTTATCACAGATAAGATGGTAGTGGAGCTGGGATTGAGCAGCGTGCAGCGCAACAATCTCCTGAACATCAACTTCACCTACCTGGACGGCATCCGCAGTTATCGCGACATTGATGCCTACGGCTGGCATTACCGCAACAAGCAGCTCAAGCGCATGATGACCGCCAGACAATGGAAGAAATTCAAGAACTCATACTATTTCTATCGCCCTATCGGCTGGGAGAATCATGTGTATGTTCACCATATTTACACCAAGTATCCAAAGCACAACTGGGGACACGACAAGCGCCGCCCTCGCCCTGAGTGCAGCTACGGAAGACCGGGATGGCCAGGCGGAACCCATGTAACTTATGGACCAGGAAAGCCGGGCAAGCATCACAAGCACGACAAGAAGTGGAAGCACGACAAGAAGAAGTGGAAGCACGATAGAGATTGGGATGATGATGATGACGACGATGACGATGATTGAGATAATGACCGGGATGATAACTAAGATTAAGACTGAAATGAGATTAAGACTGAGATTAGACTAAGATTAAGATGAGATTAAGACAAACATTCGATGATAAAACAGAAGAAATCCAAGCTAGAGATCATTCTCCGGCTTGGATTTCTCGTTAAATAAAAACTAACTATGCCGACTAACTAATAATTAATCATTAATCACTAACAAGATGTCTTCCACAATCTGCTCATCGAGCAGGCGATTATCCGAAAGCAACTGCTGCACATCAAATCTATCGTAGAGACCCTTTCTGATGCCGCCCACCATCACCTTCATATCCGAAGTGCCATAGTAAGAGGCGATGCGCTCGCCGAATCCGCCATCCTTCGAACCATCCTCCAGAGTTACCACCAACTGATGGTTTGCCTTCAGACTATCCAATGTCTCTGCATCCACCTCGTTCAGATAACGGGGATTGATGAGCGTGGCATCAAAGCCCTTATCAGCCAACAGGCGAGCCACATTCTCGCCCTTCTGATAGAACGAACCGGCTGCGATAATCGCTACCTTCTCGCCCTGGTGCATCACCTTGTATTTGGATTCGTAACCATACTCAGCATCAACGGTTTCAGAAGTGTGAACCACGCCGTTGCTAGGCACACGGATGGCGATAGGCTTCTTGTCCTGCTGAATGCTCCAGCGAAGCATGGCGAAATACTCCTCACAGGTGGTTGGAGCAAGATAGATAAGACCCGGAATGCTGCAGAGCATCGGAATATCGAAGAGACAGATGTGGGTGATGTCGTTCATCGAATTCACTCCGCCTCCTACCACGTTGATAACGGCAGGGTTGGAATTGATGCAGAGATCTTGCGCTATCTGGTCGTAGGTGCGCTGGATGAAGGTGCTGTAAACCGTCCATACCGGATGCAATCCGCCCTTCGCCATACCCGAAATCATCGCTACCGCCTGCTCTTCGGCGATTCCCATATCGATGTGCTGCTTGCCAGCCTGCTTGCGCTTATCGGCAGTAAAACCGCCGGCTGTAGGAGTTCCGGCTGTCACGGCGATGAGGGTCTTGTCCTGCTTCATCTCGTTGAGCATCCAGTCTGCAAATAATGTACCGTAATCCTCTGAAGGAATCACCTCCGGAATGGTTCCATCGGCATTCTTTCTTGGTCGCGAACCGTCTTCCAGATTGAAAGGCATTCCCCAATGCCAAGCCTCCTTGTTGGCTACGGCAGGCGCAAATCCATGACCTTTCTCTGTGTGGATGTGAACCACGGTTGGCTTATCCGTATCCTTCACGCTCTCGAAAACCTCGATGAGTTTCCCGATGTCGTTACCTTCTTCCAGATATTTGTATTCAAAGCCCCACGCCTTGAACCAGTTGTGCTCGCAGGTGCCGTTGCTCTTGCGAAGGGCACGCAGGTTCTTATAGATTCCGCCATGGTTTTCGGCAATAGACATTTCGTTGTCGTTTACCACGATGATGATACCCGTGCCGAGCTCCGATGCCTCGTCCAAGCCTTCGAAAGCTTCGCCGCCCGAAAGAGATCCGTCGCCGATAATGGCGATGATGTTCTCATCGGTACCCTTGACGTCGCGCGCCTTCTGCAAACCGGTGGCAAGACTCACGGAAGTAGAAGTATGCCCCACCTCGAAATTATCATACTCCGGACATTCGGCAGGAGAAGAATAGCCCGAAATGGCATTCATATCATCCACGTCGCCGAGGAATCCCGCAGCACGCCCCGTGAGCACCTTGTGAGGATAGCATTGGTGGCTGACATCAAACACAAACTTATCCTTTGGCGCATCAAACACATAGTGAAGGGCTACGGTAGCCTCCACGAATCCGAGGTTCGGTCCCACATGACCGCCATGCTTGCTCACACGGCTCAACACAGCCTGTCTTGTCTCATCCGCCACCATCTGCAACGCCTTCAAATCCAGCTCCTTCAAGTCGGCTGGCGACTTTATTTTCTCAATATACATTTTCTTATATTTATAATTATGATTTCTGGGTGCAAAGATACGAAGAATCCTGAAAACACGCATTACCCAAACTACAGAAAAAATGAATAATTTTCCCTATTCCGCCAAAAGCCTCCACTTTTTCATCCCCAAGCCACATTTTTTCTTTTCAAATCGCTTTCATTTCAAAAACTTTTCGTAACTTTGCCACAAAGAATTAAAATGCAAAGACTATGGTAGAAAGAATTTATCCTGTGGGAATACAGACCTTCAGCGACATCATCAACAGAGGATGCGTGTATGTGGATAAAACTGACTTGATATACAAGTTGACCAAGAAGTACAAGTATGTATTTCTCAGTCGTCCCCGTCGGTTTGGAAAATCCTTGCTGAGCACAACCCTCCATTCCTATTTTGCTGGCGAGAAAGACCTGTTCAAGGGGCTTGCCATCGAAGGTTTGGAAAAGGACTGGACAGAATACCCTGTTCTGCACTTCGACATGTCTATATTCAAGTATTGTGACATCAAATATTTTTATGAGAAATTTGACATACAACTTGAAGATTACGAGAAGAAATACGGAATAGAGCGCAGCAAAAAGACCCCAGGAAACAGATTGACGACGCTAATCAAGACCATCAAAGAGAAGACAGGCAAAGACCTCGTCATCATCATAGACGAATACGATGCTCCTCTGCTCGATGTTCTTCACAACAAAGAGAAATTAGAGCAAGTGAGAACCATCATGCAGGAATTCTACACTCCTATCAAGGAATGTGACAAGTATTGGAGATTCGCCTTCATCACGGGTATCACCAAGTTCTCGCAGCTCAGCATCTTCAGCGCCATCAACAATCTGGCCAACATCTCCATGGACCCAGAGTTTGCTGCCATCTGCGGCATTACCAAGGAGGAACTCACCACCACCCTGAGCCAGGATATCGAACTGATGGCGGAGCACAATGGGGTGAGCAAGGAAGAGATGCAACGGTTGCTCCAGGAGAATTACGACGGTTATCATTTCACAAGAAACAGCCCCGACATCTTCAATCCGTTCAGTCTGATGCGAGCCTTGGCGTCGGGCGAGATAGAGGACTACTGGTTTGCATCGGGCACTTCTACCTATCTCATCAATCAGATGCAGAGATTCAAGACTGACGTGACGGAGCTGGATAATGTCTTTGCCTTCTCGTCTTCGTTCGACCGTCCAACGGAGAAAATGACGGATGCCCTGCCTCTGCTCTATCAGAGCGGTTATCTTACCATCAAGGGCTACGACCCCCTCTCCAAAGGCTACTTTCTCGGCATTCCAAACAAGGAAGTAAGGGCAGGCTTGATGGAAAACCTGCTGCCGCTCTACACGAATCTGAGCGATGGTACTTCGCTGGGCTTTGCGGCAAGATTCTATCAGGCTTTGGTGTATGGCAACATCGACAAGGCGATGACGCTGATGAAATCCTACTTCGCTTCCATTCCTTACCCGGAAGGCGGAAAGGATGTATTGGCAGACATGCAGAAAAATGAGTATTATTACGAAACCGTATTCTACATAATGCTTTCGATGATGAACATAGCCGTTCTCACGCAGGTGAAGAGTTGCAGGGGCAGGGCCGATGCCGTGATGTTCTCGCCCCACACCATCTTCGTCTTCGAGATAAAGATCAACAAGCCTGCCAAGGAAGCCCTCGCCCAGATAGACGAAAAAGGCTACATGGTTCCTTTCAAGGCTGATGAAAGAAAGCTCGTAAAGATTGGCATCAGCTTCAGTACAGAAACAAGGACTATTGAAGATTGGGAATACAGAATTCTGGATAAAACTTCAACAAACCCAACACATAAAAAAGCGTATTCTGTTGAAGAAAAAAGAAAAGAACATGGAAACGCCTATCTTCCTTGGGAAAAAGAAGCTGATGATATTCTGATAAACTTTTATAATGAAGGAAAAAAGATAAAGGAAATAGCAGAAATCATGGAACGCTCGAGAGGAGCGATTTACTCTAGACTCAAAAAGCTAGGAATTATAAATTAATAAAAAAAGGCTCTGAATCAGCATTTCATATTGCTAATTCAGAGCCTTCTTCTTTTTACTTTTTCCCTATTCCTTCACCTCCATCATTTCCGGATGATCCAGCCGCTCCTGTTTCTTGAGTTTCTTCACCACCTCGGAATAACTGTGGCGAAGCAATCCCTGGATGAAAACATCTTCCAGCCCACCATAGAGATTCACCTGATTCCAGTACTTCTTGTTCCAATGCCAGGCGCCTTCTATCTCGGGATGAATATCCCGCAGTTCGAGGGCGTAATCGGCATTACATTTCATCGTAACCCACTCGGGGCGCTCCAGGTCGAGACAGGCGAAAATCTTGCCCATAATCCGAAACACCAAGGTGGTTTCATCAAAAGGGAAATCCTCGGTAACGAGGGGGAGTGAGAGGCAATACTCTCTAACTGATTCTATGTTCATCATATCTTCTGATTATTTCTGATTAAAATGATTCTATGTTTTAGGGGACAAAGATAACGAATTATGATGAAACAGCAAGCCTTATTCCATAAAAAAACAAATCTTATCCGAAAAAATTCCGTTATATTAAAATCGCTTTCATACCTTCTCCGTAATTTTGCAACATCATTCGCATTTTTTTGTGGCATATTGCATTAAAATAAAAAAGAAGATTATGAAACATGAATTGATCATAAGCAGCTTGCTCATCCTGGGAAATCCGATGATGGCAAACGCTCAACAGACAAAGACCACTACAGCAGAGAGAATTTCTACAGCAAAAAATATTTCTACTGATAGCATCCAGACAATGAAGGAGAAATTGCGCCAGGACAGCATCCAATGGGAGAAACAGCTCTCAGCCGTAACAATAAAAGGAACACGCTCGCAATTCCGCCAGAAGAACGGCGGAATCGTGGCTCGCATCTCGGGAACTTCGCTCGAGAAGGAGCCAACAGCTACGGAAGTGCTTGCCAAACTTCCCGGAATGTTCAAAAACAAGGATGGCAAACCGCAGGCATTTATCGGCGGCGCACCCGAAATCTACATCAACGACAGAAAGGTGCAGGATTACAGCGTGGTAGAAAACCTGCCCGTTACACAGATAAAAGAGGTGAAGGTGATTCATCATCCCGGAGCCGAATACGGCAACAACGTGGGCTGCGTGCTGCTCATCACAACCAAGAAGAACCTGCAAGGGCTCGCCATCGTGGAGAACTCCGGCTTCCTCTTCGACTCCTTCGTGAGCAACAACCATGACCTCGACCTTACCTACACCCGCGGCAAGATGACGTACTACGCCAAGCTTAGTTACGCCAACTGGCAGGGGATATGGAAAGAACAGGACATCGCCACGAATTACGTAAGCGGCAGTAATACAGGCAGCAACGCTGGCGATAACGCCACCACCTACATTGCCTCCTCCACCCTCGATTGCAAGCACAGCTACTACGACCACTTCTACTGGAGCACCGGAGCCGACCTCGCCCTGACTGAAAAGCAAACCATCGGAGTGAAATACGATGGCTACAACATTCATCAGCCGATGCCTTTCAAGATGACGAGCTATGCGATGACCAACGATTACGTAGATGATAACGTAACGGGCGACAACAAGTTCCTCTATTACGACTGGCAGCACCACGTGAACGCCTTTTATCAGGGAAATTACGGGGAAAAATGGAAGCTGAACTTCTTCGGCGACTTCGTGAAGCTGCACACAGAGCAAGGCCAATTCGTGGATGAGATTTCGGAGAGAGAAGCAGCCTCTACCCAGCAGGAAGCCAGAAACAAATTTACACTCCTGCCGCAAAGCGATGGAACCATCTGGGGAGCAAAGGCCCGCGCCAACTACACCATCAACGACAAGCAAACCTGGATGATGGGTGCCGAGTACAACTACGTGAAGAGCGAATCGCGCACCGATTACACCCCTGCCGATAAGGGAACCTCCACCCACAGCATCACCAAGGAAAATCATGCTGCCGTCTTCGCCGAGTATTCAATCGACTTCAAGCCCTTCTCCCTAAGAGTAGGATTGAGATACGAACACGTGGACAGCCGCCTGGATTCCCACGCCCCAATTCATCGCAAATACGACAACCTCTATCCATCCCTCCTGCTCTCTCATCAATCAGGCAGATTCTCCCAATCCCTGAGCTACCGCTCTTCCGAAACCCGCCCATCCTTCCAGGAACTGAACACGGGCACGGTTTACGCGAACCGCTACATGAGACAGGTAGGAAACAGCGAGCTGGAGCCATCCCAGCGCCACGAGTTCCAATACCAGGCAAGCTACGGCGACCTCTTCCTCCAGGCAAGCTACACCTACGTGAAGAATTACATCACCAGCATCATCGACCCTGATTCCGATGACCCGCAAACGGGCTACATCACCTGGACCAACATCGACCATTGCTGGAACTGGGGCAGCTTCCTGGGCTACCGCCATCGCTGGGGTTTCTACGAACCACAAGTACAGGCAGGCATTCAGCAGGGCTTCATAAATGCCATCAGCATGGGCAAGGAGAAAAGTTTCCACGACCCTTACTACATCTTCAGCCTCTACAACGGCTTCCACCTGCCAAAGGGCTGGTACCTGAACCTCTCGTTCTCCTACCGAAGCAGCGGCACCTACGATTTCGTCACCATCAGCAGCGTGCACAACTTCGACTTCCAGCTCTACAAAAGCTTCCTGAAAGACCGCCTCTCGCTAAGCCTGAACGTGAACGACATCTTCAACACCAAGCGCCAAAAGACCGATGGCACCTACGGCAACGTGAGGTTCCAGCAGCAGAAGTGGGAAGACACCCGAAGCGTGCAGCTCCGCCTCACCTATCGCTTCAACCAGGCCAAGAAGCAATACCGTGGCGAGAACTCTGCCCAGGAAGCCGTGGGAAGAATGGGAGGAAAATAGAACAGAGACTTTTTTTTGCGAAAAGGGGTATAATTTTACAAATAAACTTGCATATTTTCTTAGAATATCGTATATTTGCAGCGTGATTCTTGCTTAATTGCAATATCATCACATAAAAACAATTAAAAGTAAAGCCTATGATTAACTGTCAGATAATAAGAGATGGAAAGGTAGAAGGAGAGGTAAGGCAGAACGGCCTTACCTTCATCGACAACCATGGGATGGAACGGAGCAACCACATCGAATCGGATGCATTGGAAGTTTCGCTCAAGGAGTGGCATTACCAGAAGTTTGGCATTATGAACCAACACTATCTTGGCAAGGCGAACAACGCCAAGTTTATCGCTCAGCACGAGGTCAGACCAGCCCTGCTCTTCTCCATGCCAACCCTTGGCGGCAGCATGAAAGAAGTGTACGGCAGTCGTGGTACAAAAAAGGAAATGATGTGGAAAACAGGCGAGGCAAGCCTCTGTTTTCTAAGCGGCGAAGGTGGTGCCAACACTCACCTGAACCAGGGCACCCAATTTGAAATCTTCAACGTGGTCATCCCGCAGCAATTCATAGAAGAGTTGATCGAGCACGACCCGGAGGCTTTTGATCAGCTCTCCCCCCTAACCAATCCTACCTTCGATACCCAGACCATCATCAAGTACAACCAGCCTGCCATAGCAGCAGTCATCAAGGCGGCACGAGACATCCAGCGTTCCCGCCTGTTAGGCAACCAAGCCTCCAAATACCTGGAATCGAAGATTATCGACTGCCTCTCGGGATTTCTCCTGCCCGCCAGTCTCTTGCCAAGCAGCCAAGCCCTCAGTCTCAGCATCCGTGACAAGATACACGATGCCCAAAGCATCATCCGCACCCACTATCAGGAAATGCCATCGCTTCACGAGTTGGCGGCAATGGTGGGAACCAACGAATGCACCCTGAAGAAAGCCTTCAAGCAGGAGTTTGGAACCACGGTATTCCAGTATCTCTTCGATTTCCGCATGGATTTAGCGGTTCATTATCTCCTAGATACGAGTTTGCCGATTGCCGACATCGGGGTCAAATTGGGCTACGATTACCAGAGCCATTTCTGCACGGCATTCAAGCGGAAGCACGGGGTAAGTCCGATGGAATTCAGATTAAGACGTGGAGTTATTGATTAAGACGTGGAGTTATTGCAAGAACCTGATGATGGCTTGCAATAACTCCATCTCCATTATCCTATTATATTATT
>CAKQCH010000037.1:0-23696 GCA_934216735.1 uncultured Prevotella sp. | reverse complement strand
ATAACAGCACCCATAACCAAATATTAAATCTTCTTTTTGCTTTCATTTTCTATCTTGTTTTATGGGTTACTGATGTCGTGTCCGAAACTCGAGAAGGTAGAGAAGCCGAAAGGCATTCCTGCCTCTACACCGGCATACCAGCCTTGCGAACCAGTCATTCCATCTTCTTTTTCTTCTGCTTGCGCAACCGAAAAAGGAAGGATGATTGCAAGCATCGCTATCAATAGCTTAATCTTTGTTGTCAAATAATTCACCATATTTATTTCTTTAGTTTATATTGTAAAGGTAAGAAACGTTGTTCTAACTTTCATGTTGCAAATATACAAAAAAAAATCAAAAGTGGCGTCAACAAAATATACTTAGGTGTCCATTTGCCTAGGAATGCGACAGCAATTCAAACAGAATTTACCCCCCCACAAACAAAATTTCCCCCTCTTTTTCTGCGTTTTTCAAATTAAACAAAGGGGCTATACACCACCATTTTGTGGCATATAACCCCTTATCAAGACAAAAAAAATGGCCTCACAAAACGCGAGACCATCATTTTTGTTATATAATATTCCTACTTCTCTGGAATAATTTCGAAGATTTCGGCTGAACCATCCAGCTGAATCTTCGCTGCCTTCTTCACCAATTCAATCTTGCAGAACGACTGGTCGATGAGGGTTGTTGCCAAAACCTTGCCCTTGGCATTCAGCTGGCGACATACCAATGATTTGCCTGGAGCCAACTTCAAAAGCAGGGTGTAACCCTTAACATCCTTCTCTACGCCAAACGAAAGAACACCATCGTTGTTGAAAGAAGTGCATGGATTCTCATCAAAGCCATACATCGCTGCCTGCAGATTGCCAGCCTCAACAGGGAAGTTCAGACGCTCTGGGGTGGTTGGGTTCACCTCGAAGGTACGGACGGCAGCCCAGTTGCGCTTGTCTGACTTCAACTTCTTGATGCGGATATAGCGAGCCTCAACAGGGGTATCGGTCTTCCAGTTGATGATATACTGCTTCTTCAACTCGCCTGTGAGCGCCTTCCATTCCTTTCTGTCCAGAGAATACTCCAATACGGTGTTGTCGAAGTAATCCACATCATCCACAGAGTTGCGGCCCTGGAGGATTCTTACCTCAGATACCTGACGCACGCAGCCCAGGTCGGCACCAATCCAGTCACCGGTGTTCTGACCATTACCCGATGTATAATAGGTGGTAGAATCGTTGTCGAACATCGCCTTGCTCTGGGTGGTTCTCAAAGTAGCGTAGGTACCGATGCCCTTATAGAAGGCAGGAACCTTGCCGGTCAACTTCTTGAAGAAACCAGATGCCATGTCGTCCATCGACTGCTCGTAGAATGGCTGCAATACCATGGTACCAGACTTGTGCTTCTCGTAAGCAGCCACATCTTCCTTGCTCATGCGGTTGTTCACATAACCATCCCAGAAAGCCTGGTCGTTGCCAGCCTTGTATTCCTTGATGAGACTCATGGTCTTCAAACCACGGTCGCCCAACTTGCCAAACTCTGTGAGCCATGGGCGGAGTTCCTTCATCAGCAGGGCATTCTTGCAGTTTGCCTCCATCTGGGCAGGCGCATTCTTCACTCTTACAAACTCGCTCTGCAGGGCATTGAACTCAGCATCTGTGAAGTTATCGATGCGGAAACTCTTGGTCTCCCATGATTCTATGCGGCGATAACCGGTCTCGGTATCGCAAGAGTGCATGGCGAAGGTGCGATATGCCTCGTGTGCCTCTGGAGTGAGATCTACCAAACCACGCTCCCAGTTGTCGAGCGGGTTATAGTTGGCGATGTTCCAGGTATAGTCGGCTACACCATAGAGTGCCAGTTTGGATGCCTCTCCGTGCTCCATCGGGTTGCTGACGAAACCGCAGAGATCCTTGTTGGTCAGGTCGGTCTGCAAACCGTAGGTAGGACCCTGCATGATGATATGGCGGGCATAATCGGTTACAGGGAAGTTCCACCAGTAGTAAGCCGGGCGCTTAATGCGGGAATTCACCCAGTCGAGGGTCTCGCGGGTCAGGTCGCTGCAAACCACATCACCCGTCCAGAATACATTGATGGATGGGTCGAGGGTATTGCCGAAGATGGCGAGAGAACCGGTTGGCTTTGGATTCGCCCAGAGACGGGTGTAATCGGTAGGACACATCACGAGCGGAGTAACATCGCCCTTAGCCTTTACAAATTCCTTTGTCAGGCGGTTGAGAAGTTCCGACTGCTTCACTGGGTTGGCACCCTCGCCGGAAATATCATCGAAGAAGATGGCGAAAGAACGCACACCGAGGTCGTACATCAGATCGAGCTTGTGAACCAGGTTCTGATAGTCTTCCTCGTTCCACTTGATGTCCTGTCCCGGATGGATAGCCCAAACGAAGTCTACTCGGTTGCGGCGGCAAGCCTGAACGAGTTCGCTGATGTTCTTAGCCTCTTTCTCTGGATAAGGCAAGCGCCAGTTAGGACAACTGTGATATGGGTCATCCTTCGGACCATAGAGATAGGTGTTCATCTTGTTCTTTCCGTAATAGTCGATGAGGGAAAGACGCACCTGATGAGACCAAGGCTCGCCATAGAAACCTTCTACGACACCACGGTTTGGAAGATCAGGGTAGTCATTACAGGTGGTGTAAGGCATCTGGCCCTTTGCCATCTCGCTGTTTACAATCTGGCGCAGAGTCTGCAGACCATAGAAGGCACCACGCTCATCGTAGCCCACAATCTGGATTCCCTTGGCATCAGCCTTCAGGCTGTAGGCACCCGAAACAGGCTTTACACCAGCCTTGACAGCCAGTTTTTCACCGAAATCGATGGTCAGGCGAACGCCCTTGGCGTTGGCGGTAAGGAACTTCACGTCATCGGCGAACTTACCTTTCTTGTCGATTACCTTGACGCCATTCTGCAGGTCGAGTCGGTTAGCAGCATCCACATTCAGGAGATGTGGTGTAGGACTCACGATGAGTCCGTGATGATCCAGTTTCTTGCCCGGAATCATGTTCACGTCCTGCTTTTCAGAACGCTGGCCGCTCAGGTCTTGTGCCTGAGTGCCCTGTGCAAATGCAGCCATCAGGAGGGCTGCCATCAACATTTTTCTAGTCATAATGAATAGTTTGGTTAAGGATTTATATTTTAAAAGTTTATATTTTCCGTTTATATTTCCTATTTATATATGGAATACTCTTTCTACGGTTTCATTGGTTTGCTTGGCAAATTCTTCTTCACTTACGCCATAGGCTTTCGCCAAGGTTTTAAGTACTTCCACCACGAAGGCGCTCTCGTTGCGCTTTCCTCGGAATGGGACGGGAGCCATGTAAGGGCTGTCGGTTTCCAGAACGATGCGGTTCATCGGCACCACGGCAGGGAGGTCTTCTCTCAGATGACTGCTCTTGAAGGTGGATACACCGCCGATGCCCAGCACGAAGTTATCGAACGAGAGGAGTTCTTCTGCCTCCTTCTGATTGCCTGTGAAGCAGTGGAACACGCCGCCAGGCAAGTCTTTCTGATACTGGCGAAGCAGATGCACCATCTCGTTCTGTGCCTTGCGGCAATGAATCATCAGGGGCAGACGGGTTTCTATCGCCCACTTCACCTGCTCTTCAAAAGCCTCCAGCTGCTCGTGCTCGAACTCACGGCTCCAGTAATAATCCAGTCCGATTTCGCCGACGGCGATGAAATCGGAAATCTGAGGAGAATCGCCTGCAGGATTGGCATTACCTGCCATGCGATGTTCCTCTAATATCTTCCTGAGTTCAGCCAGCTGCTCCTTCCAGTCAGCCTTCACCTCTTCGGGATGCAGACCAATCATAGGATAGGCGTAGCCCGGATATTCCCGGCTCAGGGCGAGCACGGCGTGCGTAGTCTTCACGTCGATGGCAGGCAAGAACACCTTGCCTACCCCCGCTTCTCTGGCACGGGCGAAAGCCTCCGCTCTATCCTCATTAAACTCTTCTGCATCGAGATGAGTATGCGTATCTATTACTTTGAACATTGAACTGTCAACTATTAACTATCAACTTTAAACTATTAACTAGTACTGGCGCTTCATCATTTTGTGTGCATACTTTGCCAACTCCTCCTTGCGCTCGGCAGGCACATTCACAGCATCCAGATACTTCTTGCTCTGCTCGAAGTAGTAGGCTATCTTATCCTGCGCCAACTTGTCGATGCCAATCTCGTTGTAGAGACGGGTTACGGCAGCCACCTTCTCCTCGCGGTCGAACTCCTGGGCATCCACCCATTTCTGCAGTTCCGCACGCTGGGCATCGTTGGCATGATTGAAGGCGTTGATGAGCATGAAGGTCTTCTTGTTCGATGTGATGTCGCCACCAATCGCCTTGCCGAATACCTTGGTATCGCCATAGACATCCAGGTAATCATCCTGCAACTGGAAAGCCAGACCAATCTGCTCGCCAAACTTATAGAGATTATCAGCATCCTCTTCTGAAGCATCAGCCAGGATGGCACCAATCTTCAGGGCACAAGCCAGGAGCACACTGGTCTTGAGGCGGATCATCTCGATATACTCCTCTTCCTTCACATCGTTGCGGGTTTCAAACTCCATATCATACTGCTGTCCCTCTCCGATTTCCAGGGCTGTGGTGGTGAAGAGCTTCATCACCTTGGCAAGATGCTTGTCGTCGCACTGCGCCATGCGGTCGTAGGCGAGCACCAGCATACTGTCGCCCGAAAGGATGGCAGTATTGGCATCCCACTTCTTGTGAACGGTTTCATGACCACGGCGAAGATCGGCATTGTCCATCAGGTCGTCGTGGAGCAAGGTATAGTTGTGATAAGTCTCCAAAGCGATGGCGTTCATAAGGATTTTCTCCGGGTCTTCCTTGAAGATATTGTAGCCCAGGAGCATCAGAACCGGACGAATACGCTTGCCTCCCAGAGAGAGAACATACTTCACTGGCTCATATAGAGAATATGGTTTGCGGTCGTATGGCAAGTTAGCCAGGAACTCATTCACCATGCTTAAGAATTCATCAGATGTCTTCATAATCAAATATAATTTAGAATATATAATTTATAATGTATAATTTATAATGTACAATTTATAATTTATAGTTTGAATACCACTGGTACGGCAATCATCGTGCGGCACACCTTGTTGCGGTCCATGCCAGGCTTCCATTTCGGCATCATCTTCATCACCCTCAGCGCCTCGGCGTCGAGCACGGGGTCAGCCGATGTACTTACCTTGGTGCTGGCGATGCTGCCATCCTTGTTTACGATGAAGGAAACCACCACGGTGCCCTGAACCTTGTTCTTCTGTGCCGACTCAGGATATTTCAGGTTCTTGGTGAGCCACTGCATGAAAGCCGACCAGCCACCAGGGAACTCCGGGATTTTCTGTACCACGGTAAACTTGATGGGCTGTTCCTGTCCGGCGGCGTTGTCTACTGCCGTTTCAGGAGCCGCTTCCTTTACATCGGCACCTTCCACCACTCCCGAACCGTCGCCAATCACCAGTTCGCTGGTGGTGGTACTTATCTTCTCGGGAGCCTTCTGCACCTGCTGCTGTTCGGTGGGCTTCACTTCCTGCGTGATAGCCTCCGAGGCAGGAGCCTTCGACATAGCCTCTGCACTCACCATATCCTTCTGGTCGGGTGGCGTCTGCATATCCAGGTCCTGCGCCAAGTCTTCAAAGTCCTCGGTCAGGTCTTCCTCTCCCTGCGGTCCTCTCTGATACTGGAGTCCTACGAAGAGGAGTGTGAATGCGATGAGCAATCCGATGAGGAAGAAGGTAAGCCTCTTGTCCTCCAACTGTGCACTATTTGATTTTTTTATTTCCACTTTTCAATCGTCATTAACTTAACCTAATTGCATGTCCGCAGCTGCTTTTTCAGCCGGAATCTGCAATATTTATCGATTCATTTCGTTATTTTCTACGAAAACAATGCAAATTTACGTCTTATTTCTCAAAAAAGCAGTATCTTTGCCAAAGAATTAAAGTATTTAAATGAAAAAAATCGTTTTTTCCATTATATTGACGCTTTTTGCGACAAAAATGGGTGCTCAAGAGAGCCAAACTGGATATAACTTCCTCCGACTGCCCGTAAGTGCTCATGCCGCAGCCTTGGGAGGCGATAACATCACCTTGATAGAAGATGATGAGGCCCTCGTTTTCCATAATCCGGCTCTGCTGGCTTCGGTAAGCGACAAGACCATCAACCTCAACTACATGAACTATATGTCGGGGGTGAACATGGCATCGGCTTCCTTCAACCGCATCGTGAAGGAGAAGGCGTCGTGGGCGGTTTCGGCAAACTATGTGGATTACGGAAAGATGAAGCAGACCGATGAGAACAACATCCAGATGGGTGAATTCTCGGCGAAGGATATTGCCCTGGCAGGACATTTCTCCTACATGCTGGGCAAGAACTTCGTGGGTGGTATCTCGGCGAAGTTCATCACTTCCTATATAGGCGACTACAATTCCATCGCCGTAGGCTTCGACCTGGGTCTGAACTATTACGACCCCGACCAGGAGCTGTCGCTTTCTGCCGTGGCAAAAAACCTGGGCGGACAGCTGAAGGCCTACAACGAGGATTACGAAAAGATGCCGATAGACCTGCAGGTGGGTGTAACCAAGGGATTCGAGAACATGCCATTCAGGGTATCGGGCACACTGGTGAACCTGAACCACTGGGACAAGGGATTGAAGAACCATCTTGTGGTAGGTGCCGAACTGCAACTAGGCGACAACCTCTGGCTGGGCGGCGGCTACAATGCCCGCAGAGCCGACGAGATGAAGATTTCTAACGGCACCGAAGGCGAGGAAAGCAGTCATGGAGCCGGTTTCTCGTTTGGTGGCGGTATCAACCTGGAGCGCTTCCACATCAACGTGGCTTACGGAAAATATCATGTAAGCAGCAGCAGTCTGCTGATAAACGTAAACTATAAATTATAAACTGTAAATTGTAAATTATAAACTATAAATAATGAAGAAGATTACAATCGCAATAGACGGTTACTCTTCCTGCGGAAAGAGTACCATGGCAAAGGATCTTGCCAAGGAGATAGGTTATGTGTATGTGGATACAGGCGCCATGTACCGTTCGGTAACCCTCTACGCCCTGCGCCACAACCTCTTTGAGGAAGATGGCAAGGTGAAGGTGGAGGAGCTGGAAGCCGAGATGCCGAACATCCAGATTTCGTTCAAGTTTAACGCTACCACCGGTCGCCCAGACTGCTATCTCAACGGCGAACTGGTAGAGAAGGAAATCCGCTCGCTGGAGGTTTCCAACCACGTAAGTCCTGTGGCAGCCGTTCCTTTCGTAAGAGAGGCGCTGGTAGCTCAGCAGCAGAAGATGGGCGAAGACAAGGGCATCGTGATGGATGGCCGTGACATCGGCACCACCGTATTCCCTAACGCCGAACTGAAGATTTTCGTTACGGCAAGTTCGCAGGTGAGAGCACAACGCCGCTTCGACGAACTGAAGGAGAAGGGCATGCCAGCCGACTTCGACGCCATTCTGAAGAATGTGGAGGAAAGAGACTACATCGATACCCATCGTGAGACTTCCCCACTCCGCAAGGCAGATGATGCCATCACGCTGGACAATAGCGAAATGACGATTCCCGAGCAGAAGGCATGGCTCATGGAGCAATATCAGAAAGCAATCGCAGAATAAAAGATAGAGATTTCTATCGCTATCGCAGAATAATCAATTTCCTCGTTATATTTTTGCAAAAATATCTTAAAATAAAATATTTGTGCTTTAAAAATGCCATTTCAAAGAATGAGTATTGTGGAAAACCAAATTATTTTTTATTTTTGCAAACACAATGACAAGGTAGTAATGATATAGATTATAAATTTTGAGTTAATTACTGTTTTTTAAAGGTGATAAGTCCTCGGGAGAAGATTTATCACCTATTTTTTATTTTATACTTTTTCTGTCTATATCTTATTATAATTATCATGTTTCGCTGATGATTTTCTCCTTGCACTCTTCCATCAACCATTTTGGCGTACTGGTAGCACCGCAGATGCCCACGGTATTCACCCCCTTGAACCAATCCATGTTGATTTCATCAGCACTCTCTATCTGATAGCTGTTGGCATTTACGCTCTTGCATTCCTTGAAGAGCACCTTACCATTCGAACTCTTTCTGCCGCTGACAAAGAGGATGACATCATGCTTGCTGGCAAAGTTGGCGATATTCGGCATGCGGTTAGCCACCTGCCTGCAGATGGTGTCGAAGCTCTTGAAGCTGGCATCCTCCACAATATGCTCCTGGCAATATTCGATGATGCGGTGGAACTCGTCGAGACTCTTGGTGGTCTGGGAGTAGAGGGCGATGTCGCGACTGAAATCCAGCTTGCCTATCTCCCTGAGATGCTCCACATCCTCCAACTTCTCCACCACGATGGCATGTCCCTCGGTCTGACCTACCAGTCCCAGCACCTCGGCATGACCCTTCTTGCCGAAGATGACGATCTGCGCCTCGGGATTGTTGACATACTGCTTCTTGATGCGGCGCTGAAGCTGGAGCACCACAGGGCAGGTGGCATCGATGATTTCGATGTTGTTGCGTTCGGCAAGGGCATAGGTCTCCGGTGGCTCTCCGTGGGCACGAAGCAAAACCTTCACACCATGGAGTTCCTTCATCTCATCATGGTCGATGGTGGTAAGACCCGCCTCATGCAGGCGCTCCACCTCCATACCGTTGTGAACGATGTCACCCAGGCAGTAAAGCTTACTGCCCTTCTCCAACTCTTCCTCAGCTTTCTTGATGGCAGTGGTTACGCCAAAGCAGAAACCACTGCCGTTATCTATTTCTATCTGCACGGTCTTTAAAGTTTAATGTACATGAATCTTTACTACAATCTTGGCGTTATCCGGATCGTTCGTAATCATCAGGATACGTGGGTTCTTGGCACGCGACTTCTTCAAGTCTGCCTTCACCACGGTCACCTTCATCTTCACGGATTCTCCCGGCTCAATCTTGCTCTTCTTCAAATTCACCTGCAAGCCCATGGTAAACATCTGCATGCTTCTGATTTCGAGCGTCGACTTACCATTGTTGGTAATCAGAATCTCGCCCTTCAGTTTCTTCTTGCTGCCGAAGCTGCCCAGGTCGAGGTCGGTGGTTGAGAGTTCAGCCTTTGGAGCCATTTCCTTCTTCTCTGCCGTCATGTTGTCGAAGGCAGGCAGGAGAACGGAAGAAACCACGATTTCCTTCTCTGGGGCAATCTTGTCGCCAGGACGCTCACCCAGATAGATGGAAGTCTGGTTCAAACCGAAGTCACGCAGTTTTTTGGAATCCAGCATCAGGATAACCTCGGCAGCACGATGCGGTGCCACCTTGGATGGAGACACCTGTGCCTGCAGGTAGCTAGGCAGATGCATCACCACCGGCTCCATCATCTGCTCGGTAGGGTTGAAGATATGGATGCGCTGAACAGGGCGGTCGCCACGGTTCACGTCATCAAACTCCACCTCCTGGGCATCCGACTTGATTTCGCCCAACATCTCGTCATACGGACCTGCGAAATCCACCACATTGCTCACCACTCTGCCTCGCATCGTAAGGATGAAAGGTTCGTCGGCGGCATTGGTGTAGAGGCATACCTGCTTGTTGAAGGTGCCCATCTGCTTGGCATCATACACCGCCTTGACCACGAAGCTCTCGCCTGCAGCAATGCTCTTCTTAGGGTATTGCACCTCGGTGCATCCGCAACTTTTCAACATGTTGTGGATCATCAGAGGTCTGTTGCCCTCGTTCTTCATCATGAACTCAGCCGTTACGGGATGGCGAAAAACCACCTGTCCGCAATCTACCACCTCGTGCTGGGTTGCTATCTTCTGTGCCGATGCCGGCAGCGCCAACAGCGCTGAGAGCATCAATATATTCATCCGTTTCATACTATTCTATTCTTAATTATCAATCTATTAACTATTAATTGTTAACTTTCAACTCATACGCTTCCGTGCGACCTCCGAATTCCGGACTGTATGCACACTTTGCGGTGCAAGTTCCGCCCTGATAGTCGCCCTTTCTATCCACGTAGTATTCCATTTCTACGATGTGCTTACCTTTAGATAAACGATCGAAATAGAAATTTGTTGTGTTGTCTCTTGGAGAAACATAGCAACCCAAATTCCACTGATAGCCGCTCAGCTGGTTGACTGGCTCCAGGCAGGCGGCACGCTTATCCATGATTTGCACGAAGTCGTAGTCGCGGTCGGCAGTGATGATGAGCGTTACCTTCACCTTCTCTCCCACCTTCGCCTGGGCCTTGCCCTTGCCCTGCGATTCAGCAGGAACGATGACACGACGCACCTTGATGCCCGACTCGGCAGAAGCTATTTCGCTAAGCGGCTGCTTGAACTCCGCATACACAGCACCCCAACTGGTGTAGTCGCTCTTCTTCTTGATGCTCAGCGTAGAAGCCTTGCCCGCCTTCTCGGTTTTAATATAACCCAGCGTGGTGGAATCCTGCGGCATCGGGAGCTGCTTGCCATCCAGTTTCAGCACGGCATTCTCAGCCTTCTTGTCCCAGTTGCTTTCATTGCCCTTCATAAAGGCATAGACGGCATCCACGGTGTTCACCGGCGTATCCCAAACCTGAGTGCGCTTCGACATCAGGAGCCAGCGCTGCAGTTCCTCAATGGTCTGCTTGTCGTTTGGCTTCAGCATCTGCATCGCTTCTATCACGGATACCTGGGTAGGAATCTTATAGTTTCTCCAGCTGTACAATGCCTTGCGGGTATCGTAGTAACGACCCATCTCCTCGCGATAAACGGCATATTCGTTCACGCTCTGCAGATATTCGCCCGCCTTCTCGCGGTAAACGGCATTCTGCTTGCTGTTCTTGGCGAGCACCACGGCAGCACGAGCCTTGCCATAGATGGTGAAATTGCCGGTCATCTTCGGCATCTTTTCCAGCAGATAAGCCTTGTCAGCTTCCAGATTCTGCTTCATCTTTCTGCCATCCATCGAGAGGATGTAGAGATAATGCAGCGCCTGTTCGCTAGGATTCACCTTCTGCTTTTTTTCCTCCTGCTTCTTCATTTCCCTTACTTCCTGAGCAGTCTTCCCGGAGAGATAATTGATGGCAGAAGTCAGCATCTTGGCGGTGGATTTCTGAACACCAGCAATGGCATTCAGACGAACCATCATTTCGGCTACCGACGTAGTCATATATCGGCTGCCCTTCATTCCCTTCCACCAGGAGAAGGAACCGTCAGCATTCTGCAACTTCTTCAGTTTCTCCACTTGATTCTGCAAGCGGATGGTCTCCAGCGAGAGATTCTTCTCTGACTGATTTTCCAGCGAGAGATGCTTCTGGACATGGGCGGTGATGGTATTGGCGTAGATGGCAGACATCAGCGAGATGGCGTCCTCCTCATCCGGATTGCTGATAGCAGGCAGCGCCTTCACCATCAGCCAACTTGGGTTATTGGTGTACTCGATGGTTACCTTGGCATTTTCAGCGCCCTTCGCCTGCTTGCCCTCCTTGTTCAGGAAGAGTTTGCTCAGGTCGAAGTTCTGCTCGCCCTTCTGATGCAGGGTGATAGGCAGGGTGTTCACCACGAGTTCACGGTTGCTCAATACAGGCAGGTAATGCTGCTCGCCATCACTATAGCCATTGCCGGCAGCCACCACCTTATTTATATATACGCCCTCTTTCAGACCTTGAACATCAAAAGAGACGGTAGCAGAACCATTGGCATCGATGTGATAGCCCTGGGTCTTTTGCCAAACCACCTTGTTGGTCTCCGGGTCGATAATCTGCATGCGGGCGTTGCCACTCACCTTCTTATCAGAAGTATTGGAGAGCTTAGCCACGATGGTAGCCTTGTCGCCCTCACGCAGGAAGCGAGGCATGTTAGGCTGCACCATCACGGTTTTCTGAGCCACAGCCTCATCTACCAGCAAACCGTTGCGCATCTCCTTGTCATGAGCCAAGCCCATGAACTTCCAGGTAGTCACGCTTTCTGGCAGGGTGAATCTGATGGCTACGTTGCCATTGTTATCACTCTCCAAGGCAGGATAGAAGAAAGCGGTCTCGTTCAGGTTTTCACGCACCTGCACCTTGTCGAGGTACTGTTCTGCATCTGCTCCTGAACCGCCGGCAAACTGCGGCATCTCCTCTACTGCATCAAAAACCTTGTTGGCAGATGGAGCAGCAGCTCCTACACGAACCATCTTAGAACCACGAATTCTCATGACTTTCGCTTCCTCTCGAACCAGCTCGTCTTTCATCGAAGAATGCTTATCAACACGAACCGCCTCAACGGTACTGCCAGAAGAACGTTCCAACTTGCTCAGTTCCACCGCTTGCATATAGCCATTATAGCTAAAGAATTTGCCATCAAACTTATCCACGTCCAATTCCTTCTCGTCATAATACTTGGTAGGATAAACGCCATCCAAGTAAAATGAACGGAAACTGAGGTTGTGCTTCCAGTAGCAGTTTGGCAAACTCTGATAGAAGCCCAGAGAGAAATTCCAGGAATGCGGAGCTATCTGGTCGAGCGACTTGTCATAGAGCACGCTCATCAGCTGCGCCTTGGCTGGCTTGCCGTCAGGGGTGGTAATCTTCAGCGTCCACTCCTCCTTCTGTCCAGGGGTCAGACGGTTGCGGAAGGTTTTCCAGGCGATGTTCAGTTTCTTCTCAGGCAAAGGACGGGCGATGCTCATCATTCGGGTATAGCACTTGCCTTGCTTCACGAAACTATAGTTCAGTACGATGCCCGACGCATACTCCTCCTTGTAGGTGAAAGGCAGGGTCACGATACTGTCGCCCAACTCCCAGGCACCTTTCTCCAGCAGTTTGTTGCCGGCGATGATGGAGTAAACGATATGCGCTCCGTTCTCCGAAGAGCCCACCTGGATATAGACCGGCTTGCCATCACGAGGGAAGGTCTTGGAAGTCTGATAATACCATTCAGTAGTTGGCTCCATCGGATGGGTATCCTTCATACTGAAGAGCGTGAACTTCTGCTGCAGGGTATCCTGTCCGCAGATTGCCTCCAACTGATGAACGCCAGATTTCCAAACGAGGGAAGAAGAGGCAGAAGATGCAGAAGAAGCATATTCCTTGATAGAAACCGGTGCATTCGCCTCGGCATCCTTCCATTCGCCCTTATCAATTCGATATTTCAACCTGCTCGAAATCGGCATACCGCTGGCATTGCGGTAAGCGAAGGTCACCATCTTCAGACTGTCTGTTTCGATACGCTTAGGAAGATCCACCGTGAGGATGGTTGGCTTGGTGCCCAGAGGCAGACTCATCACGCCCTCGTGGCTCTCGCCGCTGATGTCGGTAACGATGGCTGAGACCTCGAAGTTGAAGAAACGGGCCTTGCGCATGAAATCGCTCATATCAGCCTCGTCTTTTCCTGACAAGGAAGCCTCCAGCGGAATCTCTACGTCGAAGGTTCCGTCCTCACGAGTCACGCAACTGTCGGTCTTCACCAACTGTCCGGCAGAGCCTGCGCCCCACCACCAGAGCTGGTTTCTGCGGGTCACCTGATACTCCACCTTGGCACCCTGCACAGGCACACCGGCATAGGTCTTTGCCGAAGCTTTCACCACCACGGTGTCGCCCCAGTTATATTTCTCGTTCACCTTCGGGAAGGTAATCTCGAAGGTTGGACGCTTGTACTCCTCTACTCTGACATATTTTGTTCCCGTACCATTCACGGAGATGGAATACAGACCCGTCTGTCCCTCCTTCGGCAATTCGAAATCTACGGAAGCCGTACCGTATTCATCGGTCGTAGCCTTCTGCTCAGCCACCTGCTTCCAGTTGGCATCTCGCAGGATAAAATTCAGTTCCATACTCTTGCCCGGCACACTGGCATCCAAGCCCTTCTTCACGATGTAGGAAATGGCTGAGGCATGTATGGTCTGTCCCGGACGATAGATGCTGCGGTCGGTATAAACCTGATATTTGGCATCATTATCTTTCTTCTCATAATAGCGGTCACGAGAAAGATAGATGCCCTTGGCAGGCGTAAACTTATCATTGCTGGTGGAAATCAAGATGTTTCCATCCACATTCTTGAAGTAAGCCTCTCCGTTCTCATCGGTCGTCAAGCGGGCATGAACCGTTCGTTTGTCCTTCTTCATGTTGAAACCATACCACTGGTCATAGAGTTCAATCTTCGCCCCAGCGATAGGCTGACCATCGGTAGCATTCACCACTACACAGCGATGCTTATCATCAGGCAACTGCTGTATCATCACCGCCAGATTGCTCACATAGAAGAGCTGTCGCTGCGGAGCGATGCCCGTATTATCCGAAGTTACCTCCATCAGATAAGCACCCAGCGGCAGATTGCCACCGATTTCGATGGAATCCTTCACCTCTTCGTAATCCGGACGACCGTAGTAGTTGCGGCTGTAATCCTTCTGATGCAGCTTCGTAGTCTTCTTCAGAAGCATCTTATAGGTAGCCTCATTCTGGGCATCATATTCATTATCCGCCGTGATGTTGAGGCGGGAAATACTAATCTTCAGGTTCTGCAGATTGCGCACGTCCAGATGCACCCACGCCTTCTCCCCAGGTCGCAACACCTGCGGCATCCTCTTCACCTGGAACATCGGTTCGGTGAGTCGCTTCTGCGCATTTCTCAATTCGTTCATTCTCGACCATCCACCCCAGTGGCTCAGCGCATAGTTGATATAGTTGAGCTTATCCAGCGGTTTGGCATCGGTGGCACCTTCCATGAAGCGGAAGTGCTCCACGGCAAGTTCGCCTGCCTCCGGAATATCCTGATATACGTGGATGAGCGAGTCGATGGTATGGAGATACTTCGACTTCTTCACCTCTCTCACGTCGTCCTGGCGGTATTTCTCGATGAGTTTGTAGGCACAGAGACAAGCCGCACCTCTATTTCCCACCTTATTATAATAGGTGTACAGCTGCAGATACGCCTCCTTGCTATCTGCCTCGAAACCGATGAGATGCAGCAGATCGTTGTTGAAGGAACTGCCATCCACGCCCTTCAGCGTCAATGGCACATATTCAGTGGAGGTATGCTTGGCAAGAAGTTCAGGCTGCTGCAGAGCCTTCTTGAAAAACTCCTCGCTCTTCTTTTCGTCCATATCACTATACACCTTGCCCAGCACGGCATATCTCACAGCCTTCAATGCGGGGTCCTTCACCTTCAGCACCTCGGCTTCCATCCGCTTCACGTTCGGCGTCAGCGAATCGGCAGAAATCTCTTTCCAGAGAATCATCTGCCTCATCTCAGCCGCCAGCAGCTGTCCGTAGTCTTTAGCCGCAGAAGCCTTGGAGATGATTTTCTTCATCACCCCAATCTCGCTCCTAGGCTGGTCCTTCCGAGCGATGATGTCAGCTTGCTTCCACAAGTTGTCGTATGTCTGTGCCGCTGCTTGCATCAAGGCAAACACGGCAATGATGAGTGTTAGAATGTATCTTTTCATAAGCCAACTGTATATTATGTTAATTATAACCTGTTAAACATCAAACTTTCTAGTGCAAAAATACAAAAAATATCTGTTTTCTAACCTTTAAACTGAAACTTTTTGCTATCTTTGCACCAAAATAATATAAATTACCTAAAAATAAACATTAAAAAAACAATGGTAGAGAAAAAGTACGGTCATTTTGATGACGCCAATCGCGAGTACGTGATTACAGATCCAAAGACTCCATGGCCTTGGATCAACTATTTGGGTAACGAGGATTTCTTCTCGCTCATCTCAAACACAGCAGGTGGTTATTCCTTCTACAAGGATGCAAAGTTCCGCCGCATCACCCGTTACCGCTACAACGGTGTGCCGATGGATAACGGCGGTCGCTATTTCTACATCAAGGATGGCGATACCGTATGGAACCCAGGGTGGAAACCCTGCAAGACGCCACTCGACACTTACGAGTGCCGCCACGGCATGAACTATACCCGCATCACGGGCAGCAAGAACGGCGTGGAGGCAAGTGTGCTCTTCTTCGTGCCACTGCACACCTGGGCAGAAGTGCAGAAGATGACGCTGAAGAACCAGTCGCAGGAGGTGAAGACCCTCAAGGTATTCTCCTTTGCCGAATGGTGCCTCTGGAATGCAGCTACCGATATGGAGAACTTCCAGCGCAACTTCTCTACGGGCGAAGTAGAGGTAGAAGGCTCTACCATCTATCACAAGACCGAATATCGTGAGCGCCGCAACCACTATGCATTCTACACAGTGAATACCGAGATTCAGGGCTACGATACCGACCGCGAGAGCTTCATCGGACTCTACAACGAGTTTGCCGAGCCGGAAGCCGTGATGGAAGGCAAGCCACGCAACAGCTTTGCCCACGGCTGGAGCCCTATCGCATCACATTACATCGAAGTAACCCTGCAGCCAGGCGAAAGCCGCGACCTCATCTTCCTTCTGGGATACGTAGAGAACGAGCAGGACAAGAAGTTCAGCGCCAAGAAGGTAATCAACAAGGAGAAGGCTCATGAGCTTATCGCCAAGTTTGATACCACCGAAAAGGTGGATGCAGCCTTTGCAGAACTCAACCAATACTGGGATAACCTGCTGAACATCTTCACCGTGAAGAGCGGCAACGACAAGTTAGACCGCATGGTGAACATCTGGAACCAGTATCAGTGCATGATAACCTTCTGCATGTCGCGTTCGGCAAGCTTTTTCGAGAGCGGCATCGGCAGAGGCATGGGCTTCCGCGATTCCAACCAGGACCTGGTGGGCTTCGTTCATCAGATACCAACCCGTGCCCGCCAGCGCATCATCGATATCGCCAGCACCCAGTTTCCTGACGGCGGCTGCTATCACCAGTATCAGCCACTCACCAAGCGCGGCAACAACGACATAGGTGGCGGTTTCAACGACGACCCATGCTGGCTCATCTTCGGAACCGTGGCATACATCAAGGAAACGGGCGACTTCTCCATCCTCTCCGAGCAGGTGCCTTTCGACAACCAGCCGGGCAGCGAGGTGAGTCTCTTTGAACATCTGAAGATTTCGATGAACCATGTCATCAACAACCTGGGTCCGCATAAGCTTCCACTCATCGGCAGAGCCGACTGGAATGACTGTCTGAACCTGAACTGCTTCTCCTGGGACCCTAACGAGAGTTTCCAGACCACCGAGAACAAGGGCGAAGGCAGCAAGGCAGAGAGCCTCATGATAGCCGGACTCTTCGTTGTAACCGGCAAGGACTACGTGGCGCTGTGCAAGCAGCTTGCCAAGGAAGCCGCGAACAGCCATGAAGGCACTATCGCCGGACTTGCCGAGGAAGATTATCTCGTAGAAGCCGAGCGCATGCAGCAGGCGGTGGATGCGATGAACGAAGCCGTGAAGCAGCATGGCTGGGACGGCGAATGGTTCCTGCGTGCCTACGATTTCTTCGGCAACAAGATAGGCAGCAACGAGAACGAGGAAGGCAAGATTTTCATAGAGAGTCAGGGCTGGTGTACCATGGCTGGCATCGGACAGGAAGAAGGTCTCTGCGCCAAGGCATTGGACAGTGCCAAGGAGCGCCTGGAATGCGAGCACGGAATGGTGCTGAACAACCCAGCCTACACCACCTATCATGTAGAGATGGGCGAGATTTCATCCTATCCGGAAGGCTACAAGGAGAATGCCGGCATCTTCTGCCACAACAATCCTTGGGTCATCATCGGTGAAACCGTTGCCGGACGTGGCAATGATGCCTGGAACCATTATACCAAGATTCTGCCAAGCTATGTAGAGGAGAAATATCAGACTCTGCACAAGGTGGAGCCATACGTAAACTGCCAGATGGTGGCCGGCAAGGATGCCGCCAAGCCAGGCGAAGGCAAGAACTCGTGGTTAACAGGTACTGCCGCCTGGATGTGGTATACAGTCAGCGAGTTCATCCTCGGCATCAAACCGGATTACGAGGGCCTGAACATCGACCCATGTCTGCCAAGCACCGCCCATGAATACGAGGTAACCCGCAAGTTCCGTGGTGGCGAATACCACATCGTGGTAAAGAACCCAGAAGGCAAGGAGAAAGGCGTAAAACAGATTACGGTGGATGGCGAAGCCATCGCAGGCACCATCGTTCCTTGTCTGGAAGGCAAGCACGAAGTGGTGGTTGAAATGTAAGAATAGTGATTAATTAGTAGTGATTAATTAGTAGTGATTAATTAGTAATGATTATAGAATGAGAAATCCCATGGCGAGCTTCAGCAGCGGGCCATGGGATTTCCCAAATACTAACATTAAAACCTAAAAGACTAAAAATTAACTTCAATACAGACAAACCTGGTCTAAGACCATGCCATCGTCCAGAGCCTTGATGCTGAGGAGATGTTTCTTCAGTTTGGCGATAGGCAGCTTGATGCGCACACGAGCCTGACATTGCAGGGTGTTCACCTTCCACTGCTCGTCTCTACCCTTAGTCTGGTATTCCTTGACAACAGGATTTCCGCCATCCAGCGAAAGAGCGAACCGTAACTTGTTATCCACAGGATGAGTCGGAACCCAGCGAACTTCGATGGTAACCGAATCACCCTTCACCTTCTTACCTTCGAAACCAAAACCTATTTCCTGATTTCTGACTATGCCAGCCGCCTTGCCTTCGTAGCCCAATCCATACCATGCGGCAGGATGGCCCACGGCGGCATCTGTGGCGTTCCATTTCGCAATATATTCAGGCATTTTCACCATCGGCTGGGTAGCCTCCGTATGCGGCACGCGGCGGAACACCGGCTGCTTGCGAGGCTCGAAATCCATGATTCCGTTCCACTTGCCGTGGTTGTAATACCCCTGGTTGTAAATCTTGGTCAGGCTCACGATGCTGTCGTATGCCGCATCGCTCTTGGCCCAATATCCTGCGCCCCCGTCCTTGGATGTTTCCTTTCCGTGGCGGGCCAGTTGCCCATAGAGCAACTTATTGTTCATCTGGGCAGCTGCCTGCACGGGATATTTGAATAGTTGATAGAACTCATCCTTTCGCTCCTTAGGCAGATTGCCTTTGGCTATCGCCTTGTTGAGCATCTTTTCAATTCTCTCAGATTCATCTGCCAGCTCCTTGTAATCTGCCAGGCGAGTCTTGATGTAAGCTTCGCTCCAAGGCAGGTCGCTGATTATCTTATACTTCGGATCTCTTTCTTCCGTTCTCGTATTCGCCATAAACTCCGGCTTGCGGATGTATGCCAGGCGATAGCTCTCCTGCATCACAGGCAGCATCTTCTCTGCCAACTGCTTGCCAAACTCGCGGGTCCAGAAGTTCATCTCGTGCTGAGCCAGCCAATCATTATTAGGCTGCAAATCCTTATCGGCACTGTCGCCCGGATAGATGCTGTTCATGTTCCACGCCATATCCAGGAAGAGTTCTATCTGATACTCTGCCGGCTTGATGTCGCCCACGTTCAGAATCCAGAATTTCTGGATGCCCTTGTGCCAAGCCATCGACATCTGCTGATACATCACCGATGGCGAAAAGGTGCCGAGCCAGAGGTAATCATGCGGACGGCCCCAGTAGCTCACGTGGTAGTAGATGCCGTTGCCACCCTTTCGGGCTCGCTCCTCGGCTGTAGGAAAGTGGCGCACCATGCCATAATTGTCGTCACACCATACCAGGCACACGTCCTCCGGCACCTGCAAGCCTGCATGATACACGTCGAGCACCTCCTTGTAAGGCACGAACAACTGAGGCACCTGCGTCACATCCTTCTCCACATATTTTCCCAACAACTCTCTCTGCGCCTTCAAGACACTATCTAAAACCGTTTTTTGCTCCTTCACGGTCTTGGCTCCCTGCATCGCTCCGTCGTGTACGCCTCGCATACCGATGGTGTAGAGGATAGGCTGGTTGGCCACCTCCTTCACTCTGTCTTCCCAGAACTGGAGCACGTTTTCCTTGTTATGCACAAAGTCATACTGTCCCTTGCCTCTTGCCGGCCATTCGCCAGCCGTGCTCGAAGCCATCGGCTCGCAATGGGAACCGCCGATGTAGATGCCATACTGCTGAGCCACCTCTCTGTTGCCCTGAGTCAGGAAGAAAGGCTTGGTGCATTCGTGCATCGCTGGCCAATAGGTGTTGGCACGAAGACGGAGCAGCAGTTCGAAGATGCGGGCATTGGTCTTCGGACCGATATTTCCCTTGATATCCGACGGCTCATAGGTCTTGCCCGACCATGGCATCAGTCCCCAATCCTCATCGTTGATGAAGATGCCTCGGAACTCCACCGATGGTGCCTGCTCGTTGCGATAGCCATCCTTCAGATTGAAACCGTCGAGATGCTTCGGCTTGGCATCCGCCCACCATTCCCAAGGCGATACGCCCAGCAATCTGGAAACCTCCAGTATGCCGTAGGCGAGTCCGTGGTCGTCGCTACCTTTTATATATAGGTTGCCATTCTCTGCTTTTATCTGAAATGCCTCCTTCTTGTAGGCGAAGGCTGCAGCATCCTTAGAAAGAATGATGATGTTCTTATCAGAAGTCTTGCCGAGAGAAGACATCTGCAGTTTCATCTCACTTCCCAGCACCATCTTGATGTCGCCCTGCAACATTTTCAGTGCTGTCTTAGCCACAGGTGCCATCTGCGTGGTATCTGCTTTTATAACCACTGGGCTTTCAGTCTTGAGGTCGAAGGCAAATGATGATAGGCTCATCCATGCGGTCAGACCTGCGAATAATATCTTTTTATATCTCATTGATAAATATACACTTTTAAGAGTTGTTTCTTGAATTCTTCTGCAAAGGTAATATGAAAATATGAATTGGAGTGCGTAAAATTCATCAAAAAAGTAGCAAAATTCGTCATTTCAACATTCCTTGCACTATTTGTACTTCTGTTTGAACTATTTTTGGATATCTAATCACATACAGTTCCCTTATTATCGACAAAAATGAAAGAGGAAGCAGTTTTTATCAGATAATGGTAATCCAGATATCCTCCTCCTTCATCTGTGCCTCATTCATTTTCTTCATCAACCGATGAAGCCAGATGCGGGAGTTCACCACCATTCCCTTCACCCTGTTCTCTCCCACCAGGATGCAGCCCAGGGTATCTTCCGCCTTGTTGCCGGCATGGATACGGATGCCTTCGAAGCCCGGCACACCCATCAGATAAGGCAGCCACTTCTTGAACTTCGCCGACATGGTGATGAACACATGATACGTACCCTCGGGGATGGCAGTATGGCCAGGAATCTTTCTTGCCACCTTGCCGCTCACACGACTGTACTTGCTGTTCTCCTCCTGGGGCGAGAGTTCCACGCCCTTCAGGTTGCGCCACGTAGGCTCCAGCGTATCGCAGAAGTAAGTATCCTGGGATAGCAACTTCATATCGAAGGTATGTTCAAAACTGCACTTGTCGCCGGCATTCTTGCCGCTATGCACCTTGTGCTTCACATCACCATCGGCCAACAGATAAAGTCGGCCGATGGTATAATCATTCTTCTTGGCAATTCTCTTTAATACGATCTGCATAATAAGATAATGTATAATGTATAATTAATAATGTATAATTAATAATGTAGAACTATCAACTATAAACTCTCAACTATCAACTATTATATAGCTTGATAAAAACTGAGTCACTGAGTTTCTGAGTCACTGAGCCATTCTCCTTCACCTGGATATAGCCACGGCTCACCCAATTTCTCAGCATCTTTGCCGTACCCTTGGCTTTCATCCCGTTATCGGCACGCATGCTTTCCACCTGCCTGAACGAGAATTCGTCGGGCAACAGAGCCAGGATGCTAGCCGGACCCCTCTTGCTCTCCTGCTCGCCCTCCTTTTCCGCCTTCTTGATGGCATCGCCGAAGAAACGCATCTTGCAATACAGGTCGTAACGCTCGCTCCAACGGATAAACTCCGCTATCTCCGGCTCCCATTCTAGTCCGTTCGCCACATAGAGCACGCACGCCTTCAGATAGGCTATCACGTTGGCACGGAAGCTCAGGTTCTCATACACACGGTCTTGCGAGAGACGGGAGAAGTCGGCATTCTCGTTCTTCAGCGTCTCGGCAAGTTCAAACGCCTCCTTGCACTCTATGTCGCCCGAAAACTTGCAGAGGTTCTCGATATAGGGCTTCAGCTTCTGCCTGAAGGCATCATCATAGGTGCCGTATCTCGGAATATCCTCGCCAATCTCACGCTCGGGAATCGTACAGAAGTTGATTCTCGAGATAGGTCCATCGGTAAGCACTCTTCTGAAATACTTCAATCCCTTCTGAATGGTGGTAGATGCATTCCAGTTAAAACGGATGGTAACTCGCTCGGTTACAGAAGATGTGCCCACGCGGGTCTGACCGTAGGAGTTATTCGGGTCTGCGGCAAGACACATGATTCTGAACTGCTGGTTGCCGGTGCCCTTGAGGGCGTCAAACTGGTCTATCTCGTTGAGCGAGGTATAGAGAAAGTGTTCCTTCGCCTCGGCGGTACGCATCACGAAAGCCGGATTGGTCATGTCGGCATCAATCTCCTGGATGATGAGGTTATCGGGACGCTTACGCTTATCCTTGTTGGCTCCCTTACGGTTGATTTCATCCTTCCACTCCTTCTCACGCATCAGGTTGTCCCTGTCGCGCTTACGGATATCCTCCATAATCATGGAGATAGGCATCTGCACGCACGATTTTCCGGCAGAGGAATGACCGAGGAGACAACAGGAGAGTCTGGCTTCATGCGGTACATTGTCGATATACCTGAACCGCGCCTGCCACAGATGGGTGGCGAGAGGCGGAAAGATGGCATGAGCCACGGCAGGCTTGTAGATATCCGGAGTTTGGGATACCAGGAGTTCTACCAGCTTGGGCAGCTTCTCGGGCATGGGCGGCGGAGCAGGGTATTCATCTTCGTCGTTACTTTGAACTTGGAACCTGGAACTTTGAACTTGATGATTACCCGCAAGTTGATAGGCGGCATCACCCATAACAGTACCACCTACCAAGCCGCTGGCAGCCTTCTCTGCCGTGGCATTGATGCGGATTACATCACGTGAGAAAGGCTTGGAACTATCCCCATATTTCGCATAGAAGTCATGGATAAGCTGGTGGCAATCACGCTCATTATAATAGCTAGGCATCTTCTTCGCCACCACCTTCATCAGCTCGTCTTCACCCATTACTCTAGATGCTCCTGCGCTCATGATGGCGAGCAAAGAAGAATGTCTCGACCCCACGGTATCAATATCCATCCCGCTCAATCCCACAGCCTCCTTGAAGAGTTCGAAAGCTATGAGATTCTTCTCACTTGCTTCTTGGGTTGCCACTCCGCCAACATTTTGAGAATCTCCAGCAGGGCTGAGATGAGAATCATCAACACGATGGCTATCAACAGGTTGGGCAGGCTGAACAGCAGTGCCAGCAGAAACAGCGTTATCGCCGTTAGTGCCCTGAAATCGATTGTCTTGAACATTGTCTTTACTATTAACTTTTAACTTTAAACTATTAACTGCCACACCTCTTCCGTCAATCGTCAGCCCCCTCTTCACGAAAGCCTCTCTTCTCAACGAAATCTCCTCTGCGGGCAGCACCCCATACCACTCCTTCGAACGATAAATCTCGGAATCCTTATCCGTGATGTAAATCATTCTCTCGGGCGAAATGCAGCTCTCATCATAAGGCACACCCAGCGCCTCGCAATACGCACGCTGCGTCTCCTCTATCGTCATCCCCACCGGCATGCGGATATCGATATGTAGCTTCTTTCTGGCGGAATACTCCAGATGCAGCAGCATCCCCTTCCAGATGGTGTCGCTGCAGTTCAGCTCCCTCGC
>CAKQCH010000036.1:0-23773 GCA_934216735.1 uncultured Prevotella sp. | reverse complement strand
GGGTAACGCCCACCAGGTCAACTTCCTGGAAGGCATCAGTACCCAAAGCGCCCACACCCACCTGTCCGGCGATGACCACGATAGGTGTAGAATCCATCATGGCATCAGCAATACCGGTGAGCGTATTGGTAGCTCCAGGACCACTAGTCACGAGAGTCACACCCACTTCGCCGCTGACTCGGGCATAACCCTGTGCAGCGTGAGCAGCAGCCTGCTCGTGACGAACCAAGATGTGATCGAACATCTTCTTCTCTCCTCTCGTGTAACCATACAGCGCATCAAACACTGGCATGATGCTACCGCCCGGATAGCCGAAGATGGTCTTAACCCCTTCGTTATGCAGCGAGCGCATCAATGCTTCAGCTCCTGTTATTACTTCTTTTGCCATTTATCTGTTATTATTCTGAAAATTCAAAAACTTGTTATCTTTTCTCTATTAGTCGATGATTCTCACACCGCCCTTATCTGCAGAACTTACGCTCTGGGCGTAGGCACGCAAAGCCTTGCTAACCACACGGTTTCGCTTCAAAGGCTGTTGTGGGCGTGCTGCAAGCTCCTCATCAGAAAGCTTCACGTTGATAGAACGGCTAGGAATATCGATAACGATGATATCGCCATCCTTGATCTTACCGATGTTGCCACCGGCAGCAGCCTCAGGACTGATATGACCGATACTCAAGCCAGAAGTACCACCCGAGAAGCGGCCATCGGTGATGAGCGCACATTCCTTTCCGAGGTGACGGCTCTTGATGTAAGAGGTAGGATAAAGCATTTCCTGCATGCCAGGACCGCCCTTAGGACCTTCGTGAGTAATCACTACGCAATCGCCAGAGTTCACCTTGCCACCCAAGATTCCCTCGCAGGCATCCTCCTGAGAATCGAAGCATACGGCAGGACCCTCAAAGTGCCAGAGCACTGGGTCAACACCGGCAGTCTTCACAACGCAACCATTCTGGGCGATGTTACCGAAGAGCACTGCCAAACCGCCATCCTTGGTGTAAGCATGCTCCAAGTCGCGGATACAACCATTCTCTCTATCCGTGTCAAGGCTCTCCCACTGTGCATCCTGGCTACCCATCTGGGTAGAGAACTTTCTGCCAGGGGCAGAATGATAGATTCTGTCTGCCTCTGGGTCGATGCTAGCACCTGTGATATCATATTTCTTCATCTGTTCTGCAAGGGTATGACCATCTACACGCATCGCATTGCCATTGATGAGTCCACCCTTGTTCAACTCGTTCAAGATGCCCAGGATTCCACCGGCACGGTTGCACTCCTGCACGCTATACTTCTGAGTATTAGGAGAGAGCTTGCAGAGGCAAGGCACCTTGCGGCTCAAAGCATCGATGTCTTCCATCTTGAAGTCGGCACCAGCTTCCTGAGCCACAGCCAACAGGTGGAGCACGGTGTTGGTGCTACCGCCCATGGCGATATCAAGTGTCATGGCGTTGAGGAAGGCATCACGGGTAGCGATGTTGCGTGGCAAAACGCTCTCGTCACCATCCTGATAGTATGCGTATGCATTCTTAACCACCTGGCGGGCAGCCTCCTTGAAGAGTTCGATGCGGTTCTTATGGGTAGCAAGAATGGTTCCGTTTCCCGGAAGACTCAAACCGATAGCCTCGGTAAGAGAGTTCATGGAGTTGGCAGTGAACATACCCGAGCAGCTTCCGCAACCAGGGCAGGCACACTTTTCAATCTGCTCCATCTCCTCGTCAGAAATGCTGGTATCAGCACCTTTGATCATCGCGGTAATCAAGTCGGCATTCTCGCCTTTCCAGCGGCCAGCCTCCATCGGACCACCCGAACAGAACACGGTAGGGATATTCAATCGCATAGATGCCATGAGCATACCTGGAGTCACCTTGTCACAGTTGGAGATGCAGATCATGGCATCCGCCTTGTGAGCATTGACCATATATTCCACAGAATCAGCGATGATGTCACGGCTTGGCAAAGAATAGAGCATTCCGTCGTGGCCCATAGCGATACCATCATCCACTGCGATGGTATTAAACTCGGCTGCATAGCAACCCATAGCCTCAATTTCCTTCTTGACAATCTGACCAATCTCGTGAAGATGAGTATGACCTGGAACAAACTGTGTAAAGCTGTTCACGATAGCGATGATTGGCTTGCCAAACTGCTCATGTTTCATACCTGCAGCTACCCAGAGTGCACGGGCACCTGCCATTCTTCTGCCTTCAGTACAGACGCTACTTCTTAATGGATGTTTCATATTGAATTATCTCTTTTATTTTTCTTGTTCGTTACTACGAAAAGGACTCTTTCGAGACCTCATCTTTTTATTTTGCCTGCAAAGATAATGAGAATTTATGTAATAACCAACAAATTTCGTATAAACTTTTAAAAAATCACGAATTTTGTTATAAAATAAAGCTTTATTCTAACAAATTATCAGTTAAAACGCACGTTTCACAAGATACTGAGCAAAAAAGAAGGGCAAAAGCATCAATACAGAATTAAGTTTGATGCTTTTACCCTTGTATAGAAAACAGGAATTATCCTAGAGTTCGAAGACCTGCGAAGAACGGGCTTTTACTTCCACAGCCTTGCTGCCAAGACCATTTACCTGAAGCTTGAGCGTACGAGGCAAGGCATTCACCACCTTGAGCCACGTTTTGCCCGTCTTTGAATCCTTCACCACACTGGTTCCCACATAACGCTGCAAGGCAGCAGGAAGATTCAGCTCTGAAGCTATGTAAGTATCTCCGGCATGCTGACCGAACATCTTCTGCATCTTGTAGCTCTCGGTGAGACGGATTTTCTCGCTGTTGTCGAAGTAGATCATATCCGGATTCCAGTTGCTATAACCGTTCTTGCAGAGCAGCGGAGCATAGGAGGTCATTTCTACCACATCACCATTACGCTCTACATTGCAGAGGTGGATGCCTTCGGCAAGGGCACGATCCAACTCGTTATTGCCGTTGGCAGCATACTCGCCCAGATATACCTTCGGAGCCTTGCGGTCGTAGTTATCATAATAATCCTGATGGTTGATGAACCATCCTGGTTTTTCGTAATAGTGCTCATCCACCGCATCTATCCACTTCTTGTTCTCCTTGGCAATCTTCCAGCCCTCGATATAATCAGAAGATGGATAGTGGAACGGACCTACGGTGCCAACCACCTCTATCTCAGGATGCTTCTCCTTCAGAGCCTTGCATATCATCAGATAACGCTGCTCGAAATCGGTGGAAATCAAATCTTCGTTACCGATTCCCACCATCTTCAGGTTGAATGGAGCGGGATGACCGGCATCTGCTCTCATCTTTGCCCACTTCGATGTGGCAGGGTCGCCATTCGCCCACTCCACCAGGTCGATTACATCCTGAACATACTGAGGCATATCAGCCATCGGGATACCTCCCTGCTGACCGCAGATGCCCTGAGCATTAGGCTGTGAATTCTGGCAAGGCACACCTGCTGCCAACACTGGCAGCGGCTCTGCTCCCATATCCTCGCACCACTGGAAATACTCAAAGAAGCCCAGTTTGCGAGTCTGGTGATAGTTCCAGATATTCTTTGCAGGCTTGCGGTCCTTCAGCGGTCCCACGCTCTCCTTCCAGTGATAGATGTTCTCCAAACCCTGACCATGAAGCATGCAGCCGCCCGGGAATCTTACGAAGCGAGGCTTCAAATCAGCGATTACCTCTGCCAGATCCTTGCGCAGTCCATGTCCCTTATAGGTATCCTGCGGCATGAGGCTCAGCATATCCACAGCCACTCTGTCTTTGCCCTTAGGGATAACGGCAAAACGGATATCCTTGCCCAGTTCACCCTTATATTTATCAGAAATCACGAGCTGGGTTTTATATTCGTTCCATTCGCCGCCCTGCACCTTCAGTTTAGCCTGAGCCACTATCTGGTTCTCAGCATCCACCAAGGCCACGGTAAGCTGCTTTTTCTTGCCATCCATGCAGCGGGCATAGAGACTCACATCGTAGGCAGCACGCTTCACGGTGATGCCCTCCCAGCCTATATTATAAATAGGTGTCTCGCCCAGGATGGCATAATGAGGATTGTTCTGGCTCACACCATTCTCCGAAGAAACAACAGAGGTTGAAGTCTCTGAAGAAGAGGCAGATGATGAACCCACCTGCAAATTCAATCCCTGCCAAGCCGTGATGGCATTCCAGCCTTTTCTTTCTCCATTATACTCAAAGTCGCCATTCTGCAGCAGCTCGGCACAAAGGCCACCATCAGCAGCACGGCTGATATCCTCGAAGAATATACCGATGAGTTTGTCAGAGATGCGATGCGATTTCTGAGCCTTGATCTGAAGCTGGGCAGAAACCTCGTTGCCGGCAGCCAGCTCTACATTCTTTTCCTTCAGATAAGCCTGAAGCTCAGCTTCGTTATGAGGCAGGAGTCTGCAGTTCTCTCTGTTTTCCTCGGCTAGAGCCTTGTGCCAGGCACGGATATAGTTGAGATGGATGGCAGGAATCTCGAAATCGTTGCCTTCCACCAACTTACCGTTGATGGTAGCCGTATCACGCTGCCAGAGTACATCGTCGGCTGTGGCTTCCAGTGAATCCTCTTCAAAGGTGCGGAAATCCTTGTCGGCATGCACATATCGCTTGCCCTTGGCTGTTTTCAGATAGATATCGAAAGATCCGTCGTCCATCTGATAGGCTGCCACATCCTTGATACCCTTCTCCTTCATGATAGGATAATCCTGAGGGCGCCAGGTAACCAAATCCTCTGAATAAGCCACGGCAAACTGAGGCGAACGGGTATTCACACTCCAGAGCGCACGCCAGGTGCCATCGTTCGCCTTCATCACAAACGGGCGATACATCTTCTTCTCGCTGCCCCACGGACCGTAGTCGCTGGCACAGAGCTGACCTACATCCACCCAGCGATCATCGTCGGTGAGATAAGCCAGATGCAAGCCCTGGTCTGCCGCAGGAGAATAAACAAAGATTTGGCAAGTGGAATCCTTGCCCACGATTCTATAAGCCGGTGCATCCTTATCTATAGGCGCACTAGCCACACTCGCAGCAGAAGCATTCGCTCTAGCCGCATTCGCAGCAGCCGCAACCTTGTTTCGGGCTGCAGCCTTACTGATTTGCTTCTTTACCGGAGTCAGCGCCACGGCTTGCGTCATAGCCAGCAATGCCGCCGAAAAGAGCAGAAACTTTGGTTTCATCATATTTTCTATTTTTAAATTATCGGATTGTTTTTAGATTTCTATTGTTTCACCTTAATTATACATACGCTTAATAAATAAACTATGCAAATACATGAAAAAAAGGCAGGCTGCTTCACAGTAGCCTACCTCCACGAATCGCATAACGTCTTTTCTACACTTTTGGTGCAGAATAGACCTATTTATAGATCTCTTTTTTTCCGGCGGCAAGGGTATTCTTCATCAAAGAACAGATAGTCATCGGTCCTACACCTCCAGGTACTGGAGTGATGAAAGAGCACTTCTCTGCCACCTCATCAAATTTCACGTCGCCATTCAGGCGGAATCCGCTTTTCTTCGATGCATCAGGCACACGGGTGGTACCCACATCGATAACCACGGCTCCCGACTTTACCATGTCGGCAGTAACGAAATCAGGCTTGCCGATAGCAGCGATGATAATGTCTGCTTCTCGGCATTCCTCCTTCAGATGAGCCGAATGAGAATGGCACACGGTGACAGTGGCGTCGCCATACTGCTTCTGCATCATCAGCTGGGCCATAGGTTTGCCCACGATGTTGCTTCTGCCCAGGATGACGCATTTCTTGCCACTGATCGGGATGTTGTAATGCTGCAAGAGGGTAAGGATGCCAAGCGGCGTGGCAGAGATGAAGCTAGGCATGCCCAGCGCCATGCGACCCACGTTTACGGGATGGAAACCATCCACATCCTTGCGATAGTCTATCGCCATGGTCACCTTCTGCTCGTCAATATGCTTAGGCAGAGGAAGCTGCACGATGAATCCGTCCACATCCTCGTCCTTGTTCAGCCTGTCAACGCAGGCCAGAAGTTCCTCTTCAGTCACATCATCCTCATATCGAATGAGTGTCGACTTAAAGCCACATTTCTCGCAAGCCAGAACCTTGTTCTTCACATAGGTCTCGCTTCCTCCGTCGTGTCCCACGAGCACAGCGACCAGATGAGGTTGCTTTCCGCCCTGTGCCACAATCTGTGCCACCTCTTGGGCTATCTGTTCCTTGATGGCGGCTGCTGTCGCCTTTCCGTCGATTAACTGCATTTTATTCTTTAGTTTATAATTTATAATTTATAGTTTATAGGGCATTCTTGCTTTATAGGCATTCTTGCCTATCGCAAGTTTGCTATACGGCGAAGCCGCTATAAACTATTAACTATCAACTGATTTACATTCCCGGCATCTTAGGCATGCCTGGCATACCCTTCATGCGGCTCATCATCTGGGCCATCTTGTTGCCTGTCATCATCTGCATCATCTTGCGGGTCTGGTCAAACTGCTTGATGAGCTTGTTCACCTCCTGAATATCAGTGCCCGAACCCTTAGCGATACGCTGGCGGCGGCTGGTATTGAGAATTCCAGGATTAGAGCGCTCCTTTGGAGTCATACTCTGGATGATAGCCTCTATGCCCTTGAAGGCATCTTCCGGGATATCAACGTCACGGATAGCCTTGCCCACACCAGGAATCATGGCAGCCAAGTCCTTGATGTTACCCATCTTCTTGATCTGCTGAATCTGATTGTAGAAATCATTGAAGTCGAACTGGTTCTTGCGAATCTTCTTCTCCAGCTTCTTAGCCTCCTCCAGGTCAAACTGCTCCTGCGCACGCTCTACCAGGGAAACCACGTCACCCATGCCCAGGATACGGTCGGCCATACGGGCTGGATGGAACACGTCGATGGCCTCCATCTTCTCGCCTGTACCGATAAACTTGATAGGCTTGGTAACCACGGTGCGGATACTGAGGGCAGCACCGCCACGGGTATCACCATCGAGCTTGGTGAGAACAACACCGTTGAAATCGAGGCGCTCGTTGAACTCCTTGGCTGTATTTACGGCATCCTGACCGGTCATGGAGTCAACCACGAAGAGGGTCTCGTCAGGATTCAGATGATTCTTCAGATTGCTGATCTCGTTCATCATCTGCTCGTCGATGGCGAGACGACCGGCTGTATCCACGATAACCACGTCGTTGCCGTTGGTCTTAGCCTGCTGCAAGGCATGGTCTGCGATGACGCAGACATCCTTGTTGTCTGGCTCGCTATATACAGGAACGCCCACCTGCTCGCCCACTACATGGAGCTGCTGGATAGCAGCAGGACGGTAAACATCGCAGGCCACGAGCAATGGTTTCTTACCTTTCTTGGTCTTGAGCAGGTTAGCAAGCTTACCGCTGAAGGTAGTCTTACCGGAACCCTGCAAACCACTCATCAGGATGATTGCCGGGCGGTTTTCCAACTTCAAAGGAGCTTCCTCGCCACCCATCAGTTCAGCCAGCTCGTCGTGAACCAGCTTCACCATCAGCTGTCCAGGCTTCACGGCAGTGAGCACGTTCATGCCCAGCGCCTTCTCCTTCACCTTGTTGGTGAATTCCTTAGCCACCTTATAGTTAACGTCGGCATCGAGGAGTGCACGGCGCACATCCTTCATGGTTTCAGCCACGTTGATTTCTGTAATCTTACCTTCACCCTTCAAGATTTTGAAGGAACGTTCTAATCTATCACTTAAATTTTCAAACATTTCTTATTATTTCTTATTATTTCGGCGACAAAGATACTACTTTTTTCTGAGAAAGCCAACAAGTTACCCGATTTTTTCTACTTTTCGGGCTCTTTCAGCTTGTAGTTCTTGCCCGTAGCCTTCTCGTAGGCAGAGACAATAGGGTCCTTGCGGTCCATCTCCTTAAAGATTCCCTTCGCTTTTTCCAGATGCTTTCTGTCGCGTTTGCCCTGCTTGTCCATCCAGCCGAAGGCATCGAATCCGATGCCGCCTGGCGAGGTAGGAATGGAGTTCACCTGCTCCTGAATCAAGCCTTCCATGTCGTCGATATGCTGCTGGTTCTTGCCCCATACGGTCACCTCACCTATCTGCTTGGCTTCCGGCAGCAGGAACACGGTATCAGGCAGTTCCTTGTAGCGGATGGTAGCCTTCACGTAGCCGGGTTTCGACACGGTGGCAGAGTCAAACTGATAGCGCATGTTCCAATAGCCACGGTAATCGGTGCGTGCCCACTGGTTCTTGTCGGTATGAATCAGCGCTTCGCGGATAGGCACATGGTCTTCGGCGCTGGCGATGACGCAGGTTTTCTGCGCCTGTGCCATAGATGCCACCGACATCAGGCAGATGATAAAAAATATAATCTTCTTCATAATCTTTGCTTATTTTTGAGAAGGCAAAAATAACAAGAATCCTGCATTCTGCAAAATATTGCAATAGATATTAACCTGATTAAGCAGATATTAACCTCAGGAAGGATATCTGCATCATGAGATATCCTCCTGATTCATGTAATTACATGTAATTATACGCCTTCTTTTTCGATTCGTTTAGCTTCTTCAAGCAGCTTGATGGCATCCACATACTGGGCGATGCCCTGTGCCACTTCCTTGGCTGCCTTCATCGCCAAGACCACGGTCTGCGGACGGTGAACCACATCTCCTCCGGCAAAGACACCACGGCGGGTAGTCATACCGAACGGACGCTCCACCACCTTTACGTAGCCCTTCTCATCCACCTCGATACCTGCGGTGGTAGAAACGATGCGGTTGGCAGGACGGGAACCGATGGCAAGATAGATTCTGTCGAAGTTCTCAACTCTCTCTCCATCAGGAGTGTTCAGCACGCAGCTTCCCAGTCGGCCGTTCTTGCCCTTAAGGAAAGCCTCCACGGTGGTTTTCCACTCAAACTTGACGCCCTCTTTCACGGCATCCTCGTATTCACTCTGGATGGCAGGCATCTCTTCCTGGGTCTTGCGATAGAGCACGGTGACATCGGCACCCAGACGGATGGCTGTACGGGCAGCATCCATCGCCACGTTGCCGCCGCCGATTACGCCCACCTTCTCACCATCTCTCAGCGGCACCATGTCGCGGGTCAAGGCACCCTCGTTATAGGCACTCACGTTGTGCAGGAAATAGGTGCTCTGGCTTACGCCATGCAGCGTAGAACCAGGGGTAGAATCCATATTCTGAGGCACACTGGTACCCGTGCCCATGAAGATGGCATCGTAACCAGCACGGAAGAGGCTGTCGATGGTGACATTGTTCTCACCCACCATACAGTTGGTGATAAACTGTACACCCAGCGCCTCAATCTTGCTTATCTCGTCGCGCACCACGCTCTTAGGCAGTCTGTATTCCGGAATACCGTACATCAGCACGCCGCCCGGCTCAGCCTGTCCCTCGAAGATGGTAACATTGAAACCCTGGCGGGCGAGATCACCAGCCACGGTAAGACCAGCAGGTCCCGAACCTATAACCGCCACGCGGCCGCGCGTCTTCTGAGGCAACTTCTCTCTGGAAAGGTTCATCTTGGTATCGAAGTCAGCGATAAACTGCTCCAGCTTACCAATCTGCACCGGTTTTCCCTTCTTTCCCAGCACACAGTGTCCCTGGCACTGCTTCTCGTGCGGACAAACACGTCCGCAGATGGCAGGCAGGTTGCTCTTGGCGTTGATGATGCTCATCGCAGCACCCATGTTACCCATCGACAGCTCGTGTACGAAGTCCGGAATATCGTTTTCGATAGGGCATCCCTTCTTGCACTGAGGAATCTTGCAATGCAGGCATCTCTTTGCCTCCTCAATCGCCTCGCGGGTAGAGAATCCCTCGTTTACCACCTGAAACATGCTAGGCTGTTCAGCTGTGTTATTCTGTTGATCAATCTGTTCACTCATAATCTACTACTCTTCTGTTGTCTTCCTGTATTTTCTTGTATCTTTCCGGTACATTTCTTCTATTTTCCAGTATCTTTCCTGTACCTTCTTATTTCTGCTGTCTGATCTCGATGTCTTCCTTCACGTGGTTTCTGATTTTGGTGAGGAAGAGTTTCATGCGCTTGGCATCCTTGTGGTCGATGATATCGATGAGTTCAGCCAGCTCTTCACGAATCTGTGCCACCTGTCCCGATGTATACGGGTTGAAGAGGATTTCCTGCAGCAGGTAGTCGTCTTCGTTCAGCACGCCCTTGGCTATCTGCATGTGGCGCTTGAAGGTGGTGCCCGGAGCATCCTGATGCTTCATCACGGCGGCGAAGGCAAAGGTGCTCACGAATGGGATACTCAGCGAGTAAGCCACCGTCTGGTCGTGCTCGTTGAAGGTATATTCATGAAGGCTCAGTCCCAGCTTCTGGTAGAGATCCTTGAAGAATATCTTGCCCATATAGTCGCCCTCCTTGATGATGACTGCATTCTCCTCTGAAAGCTGGTTCAGATTGGCAAAGGTCGGGCCAAACATAGGGTGCGTGCTCACGAAGCGGAAACCGCTCTTCTCGTAAAACTCCTGCAGTCCGGTCTTCACGGATGCGATGTCGCTGATGATGCAGTCGCTGGAGAGATGCGGCAGCAGCTCCTCGAACACCGGAATGGTGTATTTCAACGTCACGGCATTGATAACAAGTTCCGGGCGGAACATATCCACCTCCTCCATCTTGGTAAAGCGATAGCAGTTATAGGTGAAGCGCAGGCGCTTGGCATCCTTTTCGTAAACAGCCACCTCGTGGTCGAAGCTGAGCAGGTCGATGAAAAAGCTTCCCATCTTACCTGCTCCCATGATTAATATTCTCATTTCTTCACTCTTCACTTAATTTATTTCTGATTCAGGATTTCCAACTGCTGGCGGACACTCTCCTCGTGGATGTGCTCGAAAATCTGAGCAGCGAAATCTGCACTCATGCCGCAGAGGGCAGCCTGTGCACCACGCTTGTCGAGAATCTCGTTATAGCGGTTGGTCTGCACGATGGTCATGTTGTGCTCCTTCTTGTAGGTACCAATCTCACGGCACACGCGCATACGCTTTGCCAGGAGATCCATCAGCTGGTTGTCGAGCTCATCAATCTGGCCACGCAACTGGTGCAGGCCCTCGGTAGAATAGTGCTCGTCGCGAACCACGAGGAGGCTCAGGATGTAATCCAGCACCTCTGGAGTAACCTGCTGCTTGGCATCGCTCCATGCATCGTCTGGATTGCAGTGGCTCTCTACGATGAGTCCGTCGAAGCCCAAGTCCATTGCCTGCTGGCAGAGAGGAGCAATCAGGTCGCGGCGGCCACCGATATGGCTAGGGTCGCAGATGATAGGCAACTGTGGTATGCGGCGATGCAACTCAATAGGAATCTGCCACATTGGGAGGTTGCGGTAGATTTTCTTGTCGAAGCTTGAGAAACCGCGATGGATGGCACCCAGTTTCTTGATACCAGCCTGGTTGATGCGCTGCAGGGCACCAATCCAGAGCTCCAGGTCTGGGTTTACAGGGTTCTTCACCAGCACAGGCACATCCACACCCTTCAGGCTGTCGGCCAATGCCTGCATGGCGAATGGGTTGGCAGAAGTACGTGCACCCACCCAAAGAATGTCGATACCATACTTCAAGGCGAGCTCCACGTGCTCAGGAGTAGCCACCTCGGTAGCGGTGAGCATACCGGTCTCCTCCTTCACCTGCTTCATCCAAGGCAAGGCCTCCTCGCCATTTCCCTCGAAGCCTCCTGGCTTGGTGCGAGGCTTCCACACACCCGCACGGAACATGTGGCAGCCCTTGGCAGCAAGCTGCTTGGCTGTTGTCATAACTTGCTCCTCAGTCTCGGCAGAACATGGGCCTGCGATGATACAAGGGCGTTCCTGGTCACTAGGAAAATTCAATGGTTCTAATTCTAATTCCATAGTCGTATATTTTTAAATTTCTTTATTTGTCAAATACCTTCTTGATTCTCTCTAAAGCCTCCTTCATCTTCTCATCCTTGGCGCAAAGGCTGATGCGGATATATCGCTTGCCGTTGCTTCCGAAGATGAAGCCTGGGGTGATGAAGACGCGTGCCTCGTGCAGAATCTTCTCTGTGAGGTCCTCCACATCGGCATATTTCTCAGGAATCTTGCCCCAAAGGAACATGCCCACCTGGTTAGGGTCAAACTGGCAGTCTAACACCTTCATGATTTCCTCGGCTATGTCGCGGCGGCGGCGATAGTTCTGGATGTTGTTCTCGCGGTGCCACTCGTCGGTGTTGTTGAGCATCGCCTCGGCAGCAGCCAGCTGAATGCCTCTGAAGCTTCCGTTGTCGATGTTGCTCTTCACCTTCAGAATCCACGAGATGAAGGTCTTGTTGCTCGAAATCATCGCCACACGCCAGCCCGGCATGTTGTGGCTCTTGCTCAGCGAGTTGAATTCGATGCAGCAGTCCTTGGCTCCCGGCACCTGCATGATGCTCATCGGGTGTTCGTTGAGGATGAGCGAATATGGGTTGTCGTTCACCACCACGATGTTGTGCTTCTGGGCGAATGCCACCAGCTTCTCGTAGGTTTCTCGCTTCGCCACTCCGCCTGTAGGCATGTTCGGATAGTTGGTCCACATCAGCTTCACGTGGCTCAGGTCCATCTTCTCCAGGGCGTCGAAGTCGGGCTGCCATCCGTTGTCCTCACGCAGGTCGTAGTAGGTAATCTTGGTACCCAGAATCTTGTTGATGGCGGTGTAGGTGGGATAGCCCGGGTTCGGGATGAGCACCTCGTCGCCAGGGTTACAGAAGGCGAGCGTTACGTGCAGGATGCCTTCCTTGCTGCCTATGAGCGGCTGTATCTCCGTAGCCCAGTCAAGGTCTACATCATACCATCTCTTGTAGAAACCAGCCATAGCCTTTCGCAGTTCCGGGATACCCACCGTAGGCTGATATCCGTGTGCGTTTGGATTGTTGGCTACCTCGCAGAGCTTGTCGATGGTCTGCTTAGAAGGCGGCATGTCTGGACTTCCGATGGCAAGGCTGATAATGTCCATGCCCTCGGCATTAAGCTTAGCCACTTCCTTCAGCTTGCGGCTGAAGTAGTATTCCTGTATTTCCGTTACTCTATTGGCTGGTTGTATCATAATTTTTATTTTTAATTCTTATCTATTAACTATCAACTGTTAACTATCAACTATCAACTATTCTTTCTCCTCATATTCTCCCAACACCTTGATTTTCTTCACCAGCGGCGTGATGGCGTCGATGCTCTGGCGGTAGCGGGTCAGGTTGTCGAAGGTGAGATCCACGTAGAAGAGATATTCCCACTCATGTCCGATGTTCGGCAGCGACTGAATCTTGGTAAGATTGATGTCGTAGAAACTCAGGATGGTGAGCACCTTGGAGAGCGAACCCTTGTCGTGAGGCAGACTGAAGACGATGCTCGCCTTGTTGGCCTTCTCGATGGGGCGCAGCAGAGCGGCCTTCTGTGGATTGCAGACCACGAGGAATCGGGTGTAGTTGTGCGGATTGTCGTGGATGCCCTCCTGCAATATCTTCATGCCGTACATTCGGGCGGCATACGAAGAGCAGATGGCAGCCCATCCATGCACCTTGTGCTGAGCGATGTAAGCCGCCGAACCGGCAGTATCCTCTGCCTCCACCGCCTTGAGGTCGGGATGGTTTGCCAGGAACTTGCCACACTGCATCAGAGCCACCGGATGGGAGTGAACCTCCTGCAGGGTGTTCCAGTCATCATCAGGCAAGCAGCAGATGCTGTGCTCGATGTGCAGCTTGTGCTCGCCCACCACGGTGGTACCGCTCTGTCGGAGCAGTTCGTAGTTGTGGAGCAGGCTTCCTGCTATGGTATTCTCGATGGCGCAGATGCCGACCACCGTAGGGTCTCGCTTGATATTCTCGAACACCTCCTCGAAGGTGGCGCAGCAAATCAGCTCAATCTGTTCGCCCTCAAAATACTGATGGGCAGTGATGTCGTGGAACGACCCCAACTCTCCTTGTATTGCTATTCTCTTCATTGCCGTATCTCTCTTTTTTCCAGTTTACGAAATCTTCCGGTTTACGAAAAACGGTCCAACTCTTGATAGAGCGGGACCGTTTCGATGATTTCAAAGAATCTAATATCCTAAGTTGAAATTTACACGCAACTTCCCGCTTTACAATTGCTTGCAAAGTAAAAGTAATAGCTAAAAAAGTAAGCGTTCAACTTCTTCATAATTCTTATTTTTTATTTGTTATTCACTCATTGCTTCGAGTTTCGACCCCTAGAAGTCTCTACTCGTTTGCAAAAGTAATACTTTTCTTTGATACCGCCAAACAATTTGTCACTTTTTTCTTGAATTTCCTTATATTTTATGCTTTTCAGCAGATTTTCAGCAGATTTTTAATAGAAAATCCCAAAAATCGACAGAATTTTATCAGCATTCTTTCTGCAATTATCGGCAGTGTTCTCTTCCTTCAGCCTTAAACTCGCCGCTGAGTTCCCCTATTTTCTCGGGGTTCAGCTGCAGGTATCGCTGCATATCTTTTCTGGCTCCATCCTTGTCGCCCATCTGCATCAGCAGGTTTCCCCGCTTCAGCAGATGTTCGCTCAGGGCAGCCTTGATTTCGGCATTCTCGCCGTCGGCCTCCAGCTTCTTCTCCAGCTCCACCACCTGCTGCGTGAGGGTAGCCACCAGGAGAACGGGATTCATTTCATTCAAATCCATTTTCTATCCTATTTTATATTGATATAATATATATATCTTATTACTCATATATAATAATGTGGATTTACTTGATGGCTCCGATGATTTCTGTCACCGATTTGCAGCCGTGGGCATCCAGCCACTCGTTGATGCCATCCTTCACCTTCTTGGTTACGGCAGGATCCAGGAAGTTGGCCGTACCGATTTCGATGGCTGTGGCACCACACATCAGGAACTCGATGGCATCCTTGGCGTTCGAGATACCGCCCAAGCCTACCACTGGGATGTTGACGGCATGAGCCACATCATACACCATGCGCAGGGCCACAGGCTTTACGCAAGGACCGCTCAAGCCACCCGTACGGATGCTCAGCAGCGGCTGGCGCTTCTCAATATCCACTGCCATACCCATCAGCGTATTGATGAGCGAAACGGAGTCAGCACCCTCTGCCTCTACGGCACGGGCGATGTCGGCAATGCTGGTAACGTTAGGCGAAAGCTTCACGATAAGCGTCTTGTCGTACACCTTGCGCACCGCCTTCACCACGCTAGCCGCACCCTCGCAGGTAACGCCGAAGGCCATACCGCCATCCTTCACGTTAGGACAAGAGATGTTCAGCTCGATGGCAGGAATCTTCTCCAGCTCGTTTACGCGCGCCGCACACTCGGCATAGCTTTCAGGCGAATGTCCGCTCACGTTCACAATCATGTTGGTATCGATGTCCTTAATCTGAGGATAGATGTGCTCGCAGAAGTACTCCACGCCCTTGTTCTGAAGACCCACGCAGTTGAGCATACCCTGAGGCGTTTCAGCCATTCTAGGATAGTCATTTCCCTCGCGTGGTTCCAGGGTTGTACCCTTCACGATGATGCCTCCTATTTCCTCCAGAGGTACGAAATCTGCAAACTCCAATCCGTAGCCGAAAGTACCCGATGCCGTCATCACAGGGTTCTTCAGCTTTAAATCCTTTATATTTACACTTAAATCAGCCATAATCTTCTAAATCAAATAATAATCTATTACAATTTTAGAGCATAAATGCTCGGATTAGATATCCCAGGTGAGCTGCTTGATGTTGATGACAGGACCATCGGTGCAGACGCACTTGTGTCCCTCGGTGGTCTTCTCCACGCAGCAGAGGCAGGCACCCACGCCACACGCCATCTTGTTCTCCAGCGATACCTCGCACTCCACGCCAGCCTTCTTGGCAAAGCGCGCCACGCTCACCATCATAGGCTTAGGACCGCAGGTGGAAATCATATCAAACTGCTCGTTCTCCAGCACAGAGTGGTTGGTTACGAAACCCACCTCGCCGGCAGAGCCATCCTCGGTGGTGATGCATACCTTGCCTATCTTGGCAAACTCGTCGAGCTCCAGCAGGTCGGTATCCTTTCGGGCACCCAGCAGGAAGGTGACTTCTGCACCGAAATCCTTAATCATCTTACCAAAATAGAGGAGCGGAGCCACGCCTACGCCACCACCCACAAGCAGGAATTTCTGCTCTTTCTGGGTAGGCATCGTGAAGCCGTTGCCCAATGGCAGCATACAGTTGAGCATATCGCCTGCCTGCAGTTTTCCGAGCTGCTTAGTGCCGTCGCCCACCATGGCAACGAGCAGCCAGAGCTGGTTCTTCTCGCGGTCTACGAAGTTGATAGAGATAGGTCGGCGCAGCATCGTTGTAGCCGAATGATCCACTCTTACTTCCACAAACTGGCCAGGCTTCATTTCTGGCAAAGGTTTCTCGTCGGTAAGCTTAATCAACACATGCTTGTCGCTAAGGCTTTCCACGGAAACCACCTTGAGGTCGAGAACATACTTTTTCATCTTTTCGATATTATTATTATTATTATGTTATTTACTCATGTTATTGCAACCTTATTATATATAGGTGCAGCCTTATTATATACGCTATTGCAACCTTATTATATATAGGTGCAAAGGTACTGCAAAAAATCGAATTTCACAAATCCGAGAGGAAGTTTTTTGCCCCGCCTTATTTCTTCGGCACGAAGGTCTCCCAGGTCTGGTCGTCGTAGAAGATGCGGATTTCCGTTATCCTGCGCTGCGGTTTGTCCACTATTTTAACCGCCGCATTGGCGATATTTTTAGGTGTCCTTTTTACACCATGCATCTGAGGCTGGTCGAAGAGCGATGGAGAAGCAGGAGAGGAATCCTGTCCGTCTGCCCCGAAATCCAGCGATGGCTCCATGGCGCCGCCTGCCACGCCGCCTGCCCCCGGCATGCCGCCCTGAGCACCCATACCCGCTGATGCAGAAGCACCTCCATACATATCCAGCGAATCCTCGGCGCCCATGCCGCCAGCCCCCGCAGAAACCCCGGATGATGATGCCGCGACACCACCTTCCACCTTATTAATATACATAGGAGGAGTACCGAAAAGCAACCACTCGGTGTTCACCTGAGGGAACTTTTTCTTGATCGCATCCACGATGTCGAGCGTAGGTTTGGTACGGTCGTTGAAGATGTTGCTCAGGGTTGCTGTCGACTTTCCGATGAGCTGAGCGAAACTCTGCTGGTTGAGTTTCTGGTCCTCCATAATCTGTCTGATTCTATCTTTCATGCCACTCAAAATTTTCAGTTTATACGATGTTTCAATCGATGTTTTATTTCCGAACAGGGCGTTTTTTGCCCCATTTTTCTAAGATTTTACAAAGGTAAAGCAAAAATTTGGTTATACCAAACTTTTCTGCAAAAATTTAGTTTTTTAAACTTTACGTTTATGTTTTCAAATTTATAAACCACCATTTATAGATGTAAGTTTTCTGATTCAGATTTATATATCTGATTTTACGATTCTAAATTAGTTACAAAGCTTTTCTTGATGCAAAAGAAGTAAATCGCTGATTTCCAAAGCCTATTTTAGCCAAAAAGTAGGCATTTTAGGGGCGTATGCACTTTGATATGTCTATTTTCAAGAAAACAGATTGAAGCTTGAAATAATAGAAATGCATAACTCATTGGGTTTCACCTATTTGTAAAACAGAAATATTCGTTGCATATTTATACATTTATACAATAAAATCACAATATTCATGTTTATATTTATAAATCGTAACACCATTTACCTACATAAAGTTTTCTCTAATTTACTTTTATAAACTAAATCACCGATTTATATTTATTCTATTTATAATCATAAATTATAGATATATAAACCTTAAAGAATGCAAACGCTAAATTTTAGGGGTCAAACGATGGCAAATTTTTCCATTTTGAGCGTTTTCAAGCCCGCAGGCCGAGTTTTTGGCAAATTTGCGAGTATTGAAGGGGGTTATTTTCGATAACCAGTTGATATACACCATAGTTAGGTATGATTTCACCGAAATCAGGAAAATCACCATCTAGATGAGAAAACCACGAAAACGAGACTCTGCACGAGAGAAAAACAAAAAAAATAGCGCCCGTTTTCTCGTCAACGAACGCTATTTCCATCTCTTTTTGGAGGCTAAACGCCCTCCCCGATTCCAGATCATTTCATTTTCCAAACAAAAGGGAGAAGGAGCAAAAATCGCTCCCCCTCCCACCCTTCTTCGCCGACTCGTCAATTGCCGCAAACCGAGCCGGAAATGAAGTTGTTTTTTCACTAATGAAGGATGAAAAAGATGAGTTCCTTCATCAGTTCGCCAGCCGAAGTAAACGGATTGTCGATGCCCTTACTCTTCGCATCCACCTCCTTCATCTTCTCGATAATCTGCATCACCTTCACGCCGGAATAGTTTCTCATTCCCGTCAGATAATCGCGCACGCCCCAGGTTCCTTTCAAATCCAGGAATTTTGCGAACTCATTTTCGTTCTGCTTGTTGGGTGCATAATAGGCTATCATCAGATTCTGGAAGTAAGAAAAGAGCAACGGGAGAATCGCATAGAGCGAACCCGTCTTCGGATTGCTGTCAAAATACTTTATTATCTGATTTGCCTTGAAAACGTCGCGCTGGATGATGGCATTGCGAAGCTCGAAAGCATTGAAGTCTTTGCTCACGCCGATTTCCTTCTCCACCACGTCGGGGGTAACCCTGCGGTCGGAATCGCTCAGCGAGATGAGCAGCTTGTCGAGCTCCGATGTAAGACGGTGGAGATCGGCTCCGATGTGGTCGGCTATCATCTGCACCGCCTTCGGCTCTATCGTAGCCTTCCTTGCCTTCAGATAGGTCTCGATGAAGCCAGGCAGCTGCCGGTCATAGAGTTTCTTGCTTTCAAAGACCACGCCCGCCTTTTCTGCCCGGGGCAGGAATTTCTTTCTTCTGTCTATTGTGCCGTTTTTATGACAAATCACGAGCACGGTAGACTTCACCGGCTTTTCCAGATACCGCTCCAGCGCCTCCAGGCTCTTCAGGTTCTGCGCCTCCTTCACAATCACCACTCTATACTCCGCCATCATCGGATAGCCCTTGCACTGGTCCACTATCTGAACCGCCGTGGTATCCGCACCGAAGAGCACCGTCTGGTTGAAATCACGCTCCTCGGGCTGCAGCACCGACTCCGCAATATAGTCGCAGATTTTGTCGATATAGAAAGGTTCGTCGCCCATCAGCACGTAGACGGGCGCAAACTCGCGAGCCTTCAATGATTTCATCACCGACTCGTAACTTATTGCACTTTTCTTTTCTGCCATTGATTTATTTTTTGTATCTTTGCAATGTTATTCAGATGCATGCCCCAGGAGTCAGCCCATGAGTTTACCCATGAGTCTGCCACGAGTCTGCCATGAGCCAGCCCAGGAGGCCTGCATTTCCACCTGCAAAGGTACAAAAATAAATCGAACTATATATATAATAAGGTAGAGAAATTTAAAAAAGAGATATGATTCGCTTAAACTTGCCAACTTTCGACATCAAGGTTTCGGGCACCCGACAGCAGCCCAGAATCCTGGATGTGCTGCGCAGAAAATACGTGGCGCTCACTCCCGAGGAGTGGGTGCGCCAGCATTTCGTCCACTTTCTCATAGAGCACAAGGGCTATCCTGCCGGACTGCTTGCCAACGAGATTCAGCTCAAAAGCGGCGACAAGGTGCTGCGTGCCGACAGCGTGCTCTATAGCCGCGACCTGCGCCCCAGGATGATTATCGAGTACAAGGCGCCCCACATCCCCATCACCCAGAAGGTGTTCGACCAGATATCGGTATACAATCTTCTGCTCCACGTAGACTTCCTGGTGGTGAGCAACGGGCTGGAGCATTACATCTGCAAGATGGACTACGAGGGTAAAAAATATGTATTCCTTGAAGACATCCCCGAATACTCCGATTTATTGACAATATAAGAAAAAGGGGCAACGAGGCATCCCCTCCGTTTCCATCCCATTTTTCCATCATTACCCACAAAACACCCCATTTATCCCCCTTCAAAATTCGCATATTTCCGGGCGACAGTACGGCAGCTCAGAAATACGCAAATTTTGGAGGGGCTTTTTTGCTGCAAATACAGTTATTTTTTAATAAAAATCAGCGCTACATTTTGTTTTCTACCTATTTATTATTATCTTTGCAGAAATTTTAAATTCAAAAAAGTAATGGCAACAGACAATATGAAAATAGCCGTAGCCGGTACAGGCTATGTAGGACTCAGCATCGCTACGTTGCTAAGCCAGCACCACCAGGTAGTGGCCGTGGATGTGGTTCCGGAAAAAGTGGAACTCATCAACAACAGAAAGTCACCTATCCAGGACGACTATATCGAGAAGTACCTGGCAGAAAAGGAACTCAACCTCAAGGCTACCACCGATGGAGCAGAAGCCTATAAGGACGCCGACTTCGTGGTAATCGCCACACCTACTAACTACGACCCCGTGAGAAACTACTTCGACACATCACACGTAGAAGAGGTGATAGAACTCGTAAAAGAGGTGAATCCCGATGCCATCATGGTTATCAAGAGCACCATCCCTGTGGGCTACTCCGAGAACATCCGCAAGAAGATGAACTGCGACAACATCATCTTCGCACCCGAATTCCTGCGCGAAAGCAAGGCCCTCTACGACAACCTCTACCCTAGCCGCATCATCGTGGGCAGACCCGATGGCGACGAACGCCTCGACAAGGCAGCCCACATCTTCGCAGCCCTGCTGCAGGAGGGAGCCATCAAGCAGAACATCGACACCCTCTTCATGGGACTCACCGAGGCAGAGGCAGTGAAGCTCTTCGCCAACACCTACCTCGCCCTGAGAGTAAGCTACTTCAACGAGCTGGATACATACGCCGAAATGAAGGGACTCGACACCAAGGCGATTATCGACGGTGTGGGACTGGACCCGAGAATCGGCACCTTCTATAACAACCCATCCTTCGGATATGGCGGCTACTGTCTGCCAAAGGATACCAAGCAGCTGCTCGCCAACTATGCCGACGTGCCTGAGAACCTGATTCAGGCCATCGTAGAGAGCAACCGCACCCGCAAGGATTTCATCGCCGACCGCGTGCTCAACATGGCTGGCTACTACGACTATGCCAACCAGAACAACTACAATGAGGCAGAAGAGAAGCCTTGCACCATCGGCGTTTACCGCCTCACGATGAAGAGCAACAGCGACAACTTCCGCCAGAGCAGCATCCAGGGCGTGATGAAGCGCATCAAGGCGAAGGGTGCCCAGGTGATTATCTACGAGCCAACGCTGAAGAGCGGAAGCACCTTCTTCGGAAGTCTCGTGGTGAACAACCTGGAGGATTTCAAGCGCCAGAGCCATGCCATCATCGCCAACCGCTACGACAAGTGCCTGGACGATGTAAAGGAGAAGGTATATACCCGCGATATCTTCAGAAGAGACTGATTTGAGTTGAAAGTTAAAAGTTAATAGTTGAAAGTTAATAGTTGAAAGCTGAAGACGGAAGACGGAAAATAACAAATTATTAAAAAATAGATAAAAATGGCAAAGTTAGTTATCAATTCCTATGAGGAATTTGCTTCTCACCTGGGTGAGAAATTAGGAGAGTCAGAATGGTTGCAGATCGACCAGGATCGTATCAACAAGTTTGCAGACGCAACCCTCGACCCACAGTGGATCCACGTAGATGTAGAGCGTGCCAAGGTAGAAAGCCCTTACCACAGCACCATCGCCCACGGCTACCTCACCCTCTCTGTGTTGCCTTACCTCTGGCAGCAGATCATCGAGGTGAACAACATCAAGATGCTGGTTAACTACGGCATGGACGAGATGCGTTTTGGCCAGCCAGTAATCACCGGTTCACGCGTTCGCCTCGTGGCAACACTCCATGAGATTCAGAACCTGCGCGGCATCTGCAAGACCAGCATCAAGTTTACCATCGAGATTGAAGGCCAGCGCAAGCCAGCCCTTTCTGGCATCGCCCAGTTCCTCTATTACTTCGAGAACTAAGCTAGCATGGCGGCAGGAAAATGGATAGGAGGTTTCCTCGGTTTCATCACCGGCGGACCTCTTGGTGCCCTTGCCGGCTTTGCCCTGGGCTCACTCTTCGACCACGGCATGGACGAGGTGAACAAGCCGGGCAATGGCGGGGGCGACCGCAATGAATACTCCAACGCCTACGAAGCCTACAGCGGCTACGGAAAAAGCCAGCAGGGCTACCAGCAGCAGGGCTACGGCCAGCAGCACGCCTACGAGGGCGAGCGCAACAGTTTCATGTTCTCGCTTCTGGTATTGTCTTCGTATATCATTGCCGTGGATGGCAAGATTATGCATTCTGAAATGGAGCTGGTGCGCCGGTTCCTGCTCCAGAACTTCGGCGAATCTGCCAAGAAGCAGGGCGAGGAGATACTTCTCAAGCTCTTTGAGCAGCAGAAGCGCATGGGCATGCAGCAATATCGCAGCGTGATACACGACAGCTGCCATCAGATTCGTGCCAACATGATGTACGAGCAGCGCCTGCAGCTGCTTAATTTCCTGGTGATGATAGCCCAGGCCGACAATGTGGTTTCTCATGAGGAGATTCAGGCTCTGAAGGAGATAGCCATCCACATGGGGCTGGAGCCATCAGATGTAGACCAGATGCTGGGCATGCATGGCGACAGCAGTTCATCGGCATCATCCGACACATCGCTTGATGATGCCTACCGCATCCTGGGCGTTACGCCCGATGCCTCTAACGACGAGGTGAAGGCAGCCTATCGCAAGATGGCGCTGAAACATCATCCCGACAAGGTGGCAGCTCTGGGCGAGGACGTGCGCCGTGCCGCAGAGAAGAAGTTCCAGGAAATCAACGATGCCAAGGATAAAATCTACAAGGCAAGGGGGATTTAACCTGGAATTTATGTCAGCAAGTCTGTAGCCTGTTAAGGGCAAAAAGTATAAAAAACTAGAGGGTGTGTCATGTACTTATGACACACCCTCTCTTTTTTATATCAGATGAAGAAGAAATCTAAATGATGGTAATCCAGATGGATTCCTCCTTCTGCTGCGCCTCCTCCATCAGCTTCATCAGTCGATGAAGCCAGATGCGGGAGTTCACCACCATGCCCTTCAGCTTGTTCTCGCCCACCAGGATGCAGCCCTGGGTATCGTCGGGATAGTTGCCGGCATGGATGCGGATGCCCTCGAAATTCGGCACGCCCTGCAGATAGGGCAGCCACTGCCTGAACCTCGGCGACATCGTGACGAGCACCCGATAGGATCCTTCGGGGATGGCGGTGTGGCCCGGAATCTTTCTTGCCACCTTGCCACTCTCTCGGCTATACTTGCCGTTCTCATCCTCGGGCTTCAATTCCACCCCCTTCAGGTTGCGCCAAGTAGGCTCCAGGGTATCGCAGAAGTAAGCGTCCTTCGACAACTTCTGCAAGTCAAACTGATGAAGAAAACTTCTCTTGTCGCCCGCCTTCTTGCCCGAAAGCGCCTTGCGCTTCACGTCGGCATCAGGCAAGATATAGAGGCGGCCGATGGTATAAGAATTCTTCTTCGCTATACGCTCTAAAACTATTTCCATACTATATTAATGTATAATGTATAACTATAAACTTTTAACTATAAACTCTTAACTCTCAATAACCACCCCATCCTTTCTGAATTTCAGCTTGATGAAGCAATCTGAACTGTAAGAACTGTAAGAACTGTAAGAACCGTCAGATGTTCCGCCAGATGTTCCGCCTGCTGCACCGCCTTTATTTCCAGCTTTTCTGCGTTCAATATAGCCTCGATGCGCCCAGGCATACAGCATGTTCTTGGTGCCGTCGGCACTCAAGCCGTTCTTCTGGCGAAC
>CAKQCH010000035.1:0-23868 GCA_934216735.1 uncultured Prevotella sp. | reverse complement strand
GTATGTCTATCAAACTGAAGAAGGAATACAAGAAGAAATGGTGGGCAGAATTCTCGGCTGCACTCGGTCCGGACAACAGATATTCAGAAAAGGTCTTTGCGATGATCGATGACAAGAAACTCCGTATGACCGTATATGGAAACGTGAACGACATCAACGACTCGCGCCAGCCTGGTCAAGAAACGGAATGGACACCTGCAGAAGCTGCGAAAAACCAGCGTACCACGCAGGCAGGCGGCTTCGACTACCGTAAGAAAGAGAAGAAATGGGATGCTACCGGTTATCTGACTTTCAATCGTACTAACACGGAGAGCGTAACCGATATCAACAAGATTAACTTCATCGAATCGGGAAATACGGCACAGACCTCTCACGCCTATGGCGAGAACAAGAAGATGAAAATCGACACCTATCATGATTTTCATACCATGTTGGGCACTGTAGATGTACATGTCAAGCCGAAATTCCAATATAATTCCGGCGATAATGTTACCACGACAGATGCTTCGGAATCAAGATTACAGGAAACTTCGAAGACGGGAAAATCTGAAGATTCTGAGTCAGCAGCATCGGCAGCTTCGCTCATCAACGACAGCTGGAACGTAGTCTCCACCCAGAGCCACAGCTATACGGCTGGTATATCAGCCACAGCCAGCATCAAGTTTGACAACAAGCGCAAGCAGCTGAAGGCAGACATCGGCGGCACCAACAAGGGCGGAAGAGAAGACAAACGCACGGAGCAGACCATCCATTATTACGATGCATCCATCGACTCCACCTATTATAATAGTCAGCGCCTCTTTACCCGCCCTATCGACTACACCGAGTATTACGCCAAGGTCAGCTACCTCTGGCTCACTCCCCGCACGCTTTCTACCGTGCAATATCAGTATAAGCACATCAGTCAGCACGAGGAGATGGCAGAAACCGGAACACAGAACGGCAACAACAGTTACCAGCAGCGGGAGAACGACAACTATCATGAGTTCACCTACAAGCTGCAATGGGGATACATCAATTCGCTGGGTGTATGGAATGCGAATCTCTTCCTGCCGATAGGACTTCACAGCATCAACCGCACCTATACGAGGAGCGATTTCGACCGCACCCATACCGACCGTTATTGGGCGTTTGACATGAAGAATACCTATCTGCAATGGCGCAGCAATAATCTGTGCCACAAGCTGACGCTGCTTTTCCAGAGTACATCCACCAGACCGGAGATTGAGCAGACAGAAGAGGCAACCATAACCACCGATGCACAGAATTACTATCGTGGAAACAGTAATCTGAAGGCGCAGTGGCTGCTGAATGGCAGATTGACATATTCATTCCTGAGCAAGGATATGCGCTATGAGCTGAAGATGCAAGTGATTAGGGAGAATACCTATAATGCCATCGTCAACAAGCTCTCTTACGACCGTCCTTCGGGAAGAAAGCTCTATACCTACGATAATGCCAACGGCAACAGCAGCACGAAGATGAAATGGGTACTCGGAATGCCGCTCACATCAGGTTCAAACCTCTTCCTGCACAACGATGTAACGTATGGCATACAGCAGAAGGTAAGCCTGGAGGAAACCAAGGATGGCGATATTCTCTCTACTCTTACGAAGAAGGCCACCGTACGCAGCATCGACGACGACCTGCGATTGAAATGGAAGACGGGCGAACAGGTATTCACCCTCCGCTCCCGATTCCGCCAGTCCTATACCAACAGCAATGGAACCATCTCTCACCCTATTGACTGGGAGGTAGGATTGCTGGCTCATCTCCATCTGCCATGGAATCTGGATTTGGCAAACAACTTCAATCTCTATACGCGCAGGAAATACACCACCAAAGAGTTGAACACCAATGATTTCGTGTGGGATGCCCGCCTGGTTCGCACATTCCTGAACGATAAGCTGATGGTAGTGCTTGAAGGATTTGATATTCTCAAGCAGCTGAAGCATGTGGAATATACGCAGAGCAGTAGCTACATCAGCAGCAAGAGCACCAATGTGATTCCATCTTATATGATGGCATGCGTGGTTTATCGCCTGAACCACAGCTCTAAGAAACAGAAGCCAGGAAAGCATTGGTATTAAACAGATATTAAGCAGATATAGCTGATATTAAGCTGATAGATTCAGATAAACTCTCTCATAAAAAAACTCGGGATGCTTCTAATCAAAGAAGCATCCCGAGTTTTTTATATTCTTTTATTTATGTCTTACCGATATCTTTTAAGCCTCCTGCTTTTTGTAGCCCACAAGTCCGTACCAAAGAATAACGAACTCGCAGAAGAGCGGAACGAGCCAGGTAAACTGCCATGAACCGATATAATCGGCAAGCAATCCCTGGAGTACAGGGAATACTGCACCACCGAAAACTCCCATCATGAATACGCCCGAAGCCTTGGAAGTATATTCCTTCAAGCCATCAACAGCCAAGGTAAAGATGCAGCTCCACATCACACTATGGAACAATCCCACAGCCGCCATCAGCCAGAGATTCTCGGTAAACATAGAAACAGACATCAATGCGATTGCCGCCACCGTAACAGTGATGAGCATAGGGCGAGGTGCCACATTCTTCAAAGCGGCAGAAACCATTCTGCCAATCATGAATCCACCCCAATAGAGCGTGGCAAGAAGGGCTGGAGAAAGATCGTAACCATGACCCATCAAGTCCATCGCATGGAGATTCATATTGTTGCCGATTCCCACCTCGGTTCCCACATAGAAGAAGATGGTAATCACACCATACTTCAAATGGCGGAACGACCAGATGCTGCGCTTCTTTGCATTCTTGGAATCAGCTGCAGCTGTTGTTTTTTCTTCAGATTCTGCATCTTGAGTTTCCTCTCTTGTTCCCTCTATATCAGGAAGATTCGCCTTAGAAGTGCTCCATGTGGTAAAGGCGATGATGAGCATCATCACCAGAAAAGGAATGGTGAGCTGATCGGCAGAAACACTATCCAGAGACACACCTGCAAACATCACGCCCGTCACGAAGAAAGGAGCGATGGTAGTACCGAATGAATTCACCGCACAAGTGAAGTTCATGCGCTGCACAGGTTGAGTGCCCGGCAAAGGATAGGCAGCAATGTAAGGATTGATAACCACCTGAAGCATTGCCGCAGCCGTACCCATCAGATAAGAACCGAAAAGGAAAACGAAATATCCGAACGGTACGAAATCCTCAGAGAGATGCACACCTGCCCCACCCCAATATTCGGCAATCAGTGCCGAAGCAAGATAGAAGGCAAGTCCCAGCACCATTACCAGCATCGAACGGATGAGCGTCTTCTTATAGCCCACCTTATTGAGCAAGCGTCCCGTCTTCGCACTATTGAGCAGATAGCCCAGGAAGAAGGCGAAGGAGATGAGCGTAGCCAGGGAGTTCTTGGTGGTAGTAACCTCCGAGAGGAAAGCTATCTTCAAGGGTCCCTGACACTGACCGTTAACGGTAGTGAGAAAGCCCACTATAAAATAGATGAATGTCAGGAGTAGAAATGGTCCTGCACTCTTGAGTGTTATCGATTGTTTCATAAATTACAAGATTTCATCTTCCAAAACCTTCATGGCACCCTTTGCCTTGATGTCTTCCACCAGCTTCAGATAAAGCTCTACGAAATGAGAAGCTGCCTTGAGATTGGTGCTTGTAAAGGCTGAAATGCCAAGGAAATCGAGCGCATCATCGCTGTCGATGGCTTTATGGTCATCAACGGTGAGCCATGGATCTGCCACTTCGAATGCATCACCATTGTCATCTACCTGATACTTCAGATAATGACGGTAAGCAGCAAAGAGGTAAGCCACACGCTTGAACTCCACATCCTGACGCTTGCCAGAAGCATCATCAGCAATCATCTTCTCCAGGTTCGGCATCACGTAAACAGGGAACTTGCTGGCTCCATCGAAGCAGAGACGAGCCACCTGGTCGCTGACCATGCGGTTGCCGAAACGCTCTACCAGGCACTGCTTGTATTCCTCCAAATCAGTATCCTTTGGAGCTGGCACGTAAGGAGTGATGTCTTCGTCCATGAAGGCACGTACAAACTTACGGATTCTCTCATCGTACATAGCTGCATCTACCTTGCGGTAACCGCCGAGGAAAGATGGATAAGAGAGCAATGTATGAGAAGCATTCAGAAGAGAAAGCTTCATATTCTCGAAGGCTGTCACATCGTCGGTCATCTGAGCACCCACGGTTTCCCATGCTGGGCGACCGGCTGCAAAGTTATCCTCTACTACCCACTGGATGAAATCCTCGCAATATACAGGAGCCTCATCGCAAGTGCCATTCTGAGCATTCAGTCGCTCGATGTCGGCAGGACGGGTGGCAGGAGTAATGCGGTCAACCATTGAGTTAGGGAAGGTAACGTTCTCCTCCATCCAGGCAGCGAGTTCCTTGTCCTGAGCCTCGATGAAAGTCATAAACGCCTTGCGGGCTGTATTACCATTGTGCTGCAGATTATCGCAGGAGAGGATTGTGATAGGACCATTGCCTGCTGCTTTGCGGCGACGCAATCCCTCGGCAACATATCCGAAGGCTGTAACCGGCTTGGCAGGGTTCTCAATATCGTGAGCCACCTGTGCATTGTCGAGCATGAATTCGCCACTCTGACGAGAGATGTTGTATCCGCCCTCGGTGATAGTGAGGGTGATAATCTTAATATCCTTAGAAGCAATCTTGTTCAGAATCTGTTCCTGCTCCTCAATACCCCAATAGAGTTCAACGAGCGCACCCAACTGATAAACCTGGATGCTGTCGTCGCGTCCACATACGGTAAGGGTGTATTCGCCGTCCTGCTTCTTCAGGGCGTGGTAGAGGTGCTCATCACCTGGGAGAATCATTGCTCCACAGATACCCCAGTTCTGCTGGGTATTGTTTTCGAGGAGCATATTGGTCATAAACTCCAGGTGAGCACGATGGAAATTACCTACTCCGAAATGCAGGATACCTGCCTTTACCAAACTGCGGTTATAAGCATAACCATTCACTACCTGAGTTGCATTTGCTGCGTTTGCATTTACTAAATTTGCCATAATTCTTTTATTGTTAGCTGTTATTATTTAATTGTTTACTCTTTCCGAAAGCCAAGCCGCCTGGATATGTCTCTTCAGCGAGCTTGTCTCTCGTTTTCGATGGCAAAGATAGTTTGTTTTTTCGAGATAAAAAGATATTTTTTTCGAAAAAACCTTGCAAACGTTCCCGCAAACGTTCCCAATTTCTGCAAACGTTTTAAATACTTTCAGACGATTTCCGGGAAGCATTTTCTGGCGATTTCCGGGAACCACGAAGTTTGATTATTCTCCAGTAGATTCCCTGCATCGCATCGTGGCCTTCAGCACCACCTGCCTATCCTCCATCTCCGGATTGTTAATCTTCTCCATTACCAGTTCTGCCGCCTTTCTGCCCATCTCTTCCAGCGGAGGCTCCATGGTAGTAATCTGCGGAGAAACAATGGTTGATAGTTCCGTACCCGAAAAACCTGCCACGAATATCTCTTCCGGCACTCTTCTGCCCAAGGCACGGAGCCGATTCTGCGCACCTATCGCCAAAGTATCAGTAAAAGCAAAGATAGCATCAAATTCCACCTTATTATATATAAGGCGGTCGATGGCGTCGGCTCCATCCTTAAAGGTCATTCCCGTCTTTACAATCAGCGAAGGATCGAAGAGATGGAATTTCTCCATCGCCTGGCGATAACCCAAGCCTCGCTGATAGGCATTGTAAATGTCGTCTGGTCCCTGCAGATAGGCAATGCGCTTCCTGCCCAGACGAATCAGATGCTCCACCATAAAATAGGAATCTACATTATCATCCACCAGCACCTGCGGCATCTTCAATCCGTATGGAATGCGGTCGTAGAAGACGATAGCCATACCGTCTGCTGCCAACTGCTGATACATTTCGATGTTCTTGCGATAGCTGCAGAGACTTACAATCAGTCCATCCACCATAAACTGCTCCATCATCTTCAGGTTCTCCAATTCCCGCTCCGGCTTCTCATCGCTCTCTGCAATCATCACCTTCTGGTTCTTCTTGTAGAGCACCTCCTGTATTCCGTTAATCACCTGCGAAGCATAAGGAGTGTGCATCTCCGGCACGATAACACCAATGGTATTCGTGCGCCCCATCTTCAGGTTCATCGCCACCGGATTGCGCTTGTAGCCGAGTCGCTTAGCCTCCTCAACCACCATCTTACGTGTCTCCTTGCGAATGTTCTTGTCATCCGTCAACGCTCTGGAAACGGTAGAGACCGAAATACAGAGCGAACGGGCTATATCCTTGATAGTTACATGTTTCATTATTATGTTTTTATAAGATAAACGTTCGAATATTGAAGTTGTCGATGCAAAAATACAACTTTTCCTTTAAAATCAAAAACATTTCTTGAAAAAAGATGAGAACACCAATCAAAATGCAATCTGCATATTACATTTTGTAACATTGTTTGCAGGAATATAAAATGAGAACGATTGCAACCAGCTTCTATCCCATATTTCTACCCATCTTCCTTTGCCACCTCATAAAAAAGTTGTACCTTTGCAGTCGAATTTTCAGCGATGACTAGGCTATATGCCTTATATAAATAGAATTTTCAGCAAATATATGTATTTAGTAATTCCAACAAAACAGCAGTAGTTATGAGTATTAATATCAAGAGAAATCAGTTGAAGAGAGTTGTTATCGTAGGTGGCGGACTCGGCGGTCTTCGCTTGGCAGAAGACCTGAGCAAGGCAAACCTGCAGGTGGTGTTGATTGACAAGAACAACTTCCATCAGTTCCCTCCGCTTATCTATCAGATAGCCTCGGCAGGTATTGATCCAAGTTCCATCTCCTTCCCATTCCGCCAGATTTTCCGCAAGCGCAAGAACTTCTACTTCCGCATGGCAGAAGCAAGAGCCGTGTTCCCAGACATGAAGATTCTGCAGACTTCCATCGGTAAGATTGAGTACGATTACCTGGTGTTCGCAGCAGGAACCACCACCAATTTCTATGGCAATGCCAACATCGAGAAGTGGGCAATTCCGATGAAGACCGTTTCTGAGGCAATGGGATTGCGCAACGCCCTGTTGAGCAACCTGGAGCGTGCACTGACCTGTGCCACAGAAGAGGAACGTCAGGAACTCCTGAACGTGGTGATTGTGGGCGGTGGTGCTACAGGTGTAGAGATTGCCGGAGCCCTCTCTGAGATGAAGCGCTACGTGATTCCTTACGATTATCCGGATATGGACTCATCCCTGATGCACATCTACCTTCTGGAAGCTGGCGACAGACTGCTCGCCGGAATGTCGCAGGATTCTTCCAAGAAAGCATACGATTTCCTTACCAGCATGGGTGTGGATGTGCAGTTTGGCAAGATGGTAACTGATTATAAGGACCACAAGGTTCTGATGAAGGATGGTCAGGAGATTCCTACCCGCACCTTCCTCTGGGTATCAGGAGTAAAGGCACAGCCTATCACCGGTATTGATGGCGACCATTTAGGTCGCGGTTTCCGAATCGTGGTAGATGAGTTCAACCGCATCCCAGGTATGGACGGTCTCTTTGCCATCGGCGACCAGTGTATTCAGAGCACAGACCCTGCTTATCCTGGCGGTCATCCACAGTTGGCTCAGGTAGCCATTCAGCAGGCAGCTCTCCTGGCTAAGAATATCCAGAAAATTGCAGAGGGAGCAGCAGATTCCCAGTTTAAGCCATTCCGCTATAAGAACCTGGGTTCAATGGCTACCGTGGGTAGAAACAAGGCGGTGGTAGAGCTTGGCAAATTCCACAGCCAAGGCTTCTTTGCCTGGGTATTGTGGCTGGTGGTTCATCTCCGCTCCATCCTCGGCGTAAAGAACAAGATGATGGTATTGCTCAACTGGCTCTGGAAGTACGTAAGCTACAACGATTCTATCCGAATGATTACCTACGCCACCAAGCCTAAGGAAGTGCGCGACCGATTGAAGCGTGAGCAGACCACTCACCTCGGCACCGACTTGCTGGAGAATGAAGAAGATTAAACTCTTAATCCTTAGAGAAGAGAGAGAAAAAAAGAAATAAAAGATAATAGAAGCGGGTATGTCATCCAAATACAATGACACACCCGCTTTTTATGTAGATTCTTTTGGAACCATTTCCTTTATGTAGATTCCCTTATCACGGTTTCGCCTCTCAATGCGATTTCCTCAACCTTCTTATTACCATCTGCAAGATGTTCCAACAGCAGTCGGCAACTCTCCATCGCCATTTTCTCAACAGGTTGCTCCACTGCCGTCAACTGAGGATGAACCAGAGTAGCCAGAGCTGTGCCCGACATGCAGCATAGTGCCACATCCTCCGGAATACGCAAGCCACGTTTTTGGATAGCACTCTTGGCTCCCAATACGGCAGTCTCCGTAAAGCCAAATACCGCATCAAAGGGCACATTTTTCTCCAAGAAACGCTCCATCACCCAGCTTCCCTCTTCGGCCGACAAAGCTGGCGACAAGACATCTTGCGCCTGATACTCTATATGAAACTTTTCCAGTGCATCCCGATAGCCCCTTAATCGTTCATAGCTGTTTCGGATATAAGCAGGTCCCGGGATATGAACAATATGCTTATACCCCTTGCGCAACAGAGCCTCCACCATGAAAAACGACATGATGTAATCATCCATGTGCACCTGTGAAGCCTTTACCTTCTCCACCGTTCTATCGAAAAACACGATAGGAATGCCCCTTCCTATCACCTTATTATATAGGTCCACATTATGCTCCTTGTCGCAGGCACTCATCAGAATACCGTCCACACGCAGCTGCTCCATCATCAGAATGTTCTCCCTCTCCTGATCAGGATTCTCGTTCGAGATGGCAATCATCACCTTATACCCCTGCTTGCGCAAGATGGTTTGTGCTTCATTAATGAAAGTCATATAGAAAGTGGTGACGATTTCGGGAATGATGATGCCGATGTTGTGAGTACTCTGCTGGCGAAAGTTCACTGCCAGTTCGTTGCGGTGATAGCCCATCCGCTCGGCAGTTTCCAATATCTTCTGCAAGGTTTCTGCCTTCACATTACCCGTATCTCCCGAAAGAGCACGCGAAACGGTGGACTTGGAAATCCCCAGTTCCCTTGCAATATCCATGATGGTTACATATTTTGCCATATCTCTTTTTCTTTCTTGTTAAATGTGATTGCAAAGATACTTATTTTCCACGAAAGCAACAACAAAAAACAGAGAAATCTTTTTGGGAACGGTTGCGAAAAATGGGAACGGTTGCGGGAACGGTTGCGAAAAAACAGTCGATTTTTTTCTTGCTTTTCCAGCAAAATCGTTCTATCTTTGCAGCGTGAAAAGGAAAAAACGATTTCTCAAATCGCTCTATTCCTTCACAAAACAAAGAATAAACAACATTAAGTATCACAATCAAACCTAAGAAAAAGAATATGGAACAGGATTCTAAATTTCAAGCGAACACTTCGCTAGAGAACAATTCGCAGGGAAAGGTTCCCTTCATCAGTAAGCTCGCCTATGGCATGGGCGATGTGGGCTGCAACTTCAGTTGGATGTTCGTGGGCAACTTCCTCATGATTTTCTACACCGATGTATTCGGAATCAGCATGAGTGCCGTAGCAACCCTGATGCTTGTATCCCGATTCTGGGACGCCATCAACGACCCCATCATCGGCACACTTACCGATAAGACCCACACCCGATGGGGACGATTCCGCCCATGGCTGCTCTTCGGAGCTCCTATCACGGCACTGGTACTGATACTCACTTTCTGGGCACATCCGGAATGGAGCCAGACCGCCAAGATTATCTATATGGCAGTAACCTACTGCATCCTGGTGCTGGGATATACCTGCGTGAACCTGCCTTACGGCACACTCTGCGGAGCCATGACGCAAGACATCGATGAAAGAGCCAAGCTCAACACCAGCCGTTCGGTGAGTGCCATGATGGCCATCGGAGTAATCAACATCGTAACCGTTCCACTCATCAGCTGGTTTGGCGCAGGCGATACCAAATATGGTTATCTGGCTGTGGCTGTACTCTACGGCATCATCTTCGCCGCCTGCCATCTGTTCTGCTTCCACAAGACCAAGGAAGTGGTAGAAGTTCCTGTGGGACAGAAGCTCCCATTAAAGGTGCAGCTTCGTTCCGTAATGAAGAACAAGCCCTATCTGCTCGCCCTCTTAGGGCAGTTGCTCTTCGGTTTCATCCACTACGGACGCAACGCCGACATGCTCTACTATTTCACTTATGTAGAAGGTTCGGCAACGCTCTTCTCCTACTATTCCATGGCCATCATCGTGCCAAGCATCATAGGTGCCGCCTGCTTCCCTCTGGTATTCAGAAAAACGGGCAACAAGGGTTTCACGGCAGCTATCTTCGCTTTCCTCACCGGTATTACGATGATAGGTCTGTACTTCTTCAGCCCTAACGGCAGCGCCATCATGTTCTATCTGTTCTCAGCTTTGTCGTGGTTCTTCTTCTCAGGCTTCAATACAGCCATCTATGCCATCATCCCCGACTGTGTGGAGTATGGCGAGTGGAAGACGGGCATCAGAAACGACGGATTCCAATACGCCTTCATCTCGCTGGGCAACAAGATAGGAATGGCACTCGGCACATCACTTCTCGCCATTGCCCTGGGCAGTGCAGGATATGTAAGCAACGCTGTGCAGAATCCAGAAGTATTGAGCATCATGCACCACGCCTTCAGCACCATTCCGGGAGTCTTATGGATCATCACCGCAGGATGCCTCTGCTTCTACAAGCTCAACAAGAAGCAATACAAGCAGATCATGACCGATTTGGAGAATAAGAAGAAATAAAAAAGAGCCCACTTAAAAAGTGGATTCAGCAAAGAATACAAAGATAAAACGGGATCTTTTATCCCACCAACATAACAATAACAATTTCAAAACATTATAATTATGAGACAGGCAATATTGGTAGAACCAAAGCATATCGAATTCAAGGAAGTAGCAGAACCAAAGGCAGCAGACTTAACTGCTCATCAGGTTCTCGTCAACATCAAGCGCATCGGCATCTGCGGTAGCGAGATTCACTCTTACCATGGTCTTCACCCAGCCACCTTCTACCCAGTGGTTCAGGGACATGAGTACTCAGGAGTGGTTATAGCTGTAGGCAGTGAAGTTACCGTCTGCAAGCCTGGCGACCATATCACGGCTCGCCCACAGTTGGTTTGCGGCAAGTGCAACCCTTGCAAGCGCGGACAGTATAATGTTTGTGAGCACCTGCGTGTTCAGGCTTTTCAGGCAGATGGTGCAGCACAGGATGTCTTTGTAGTAGATGACGACCGCGTGGCTAAGTTGCCAGAAGGCATGAGCCTCGACTATGGTGCCATGATTGAGCCTGCAGCCGTTGGTGCCCATGCCAGCAACCGCACCAACGTGAAGGGTAAGAATGTAGTAGTGAGCGGTGCAGGAACCATCGGCAACCTCATAGCCCAGTTCTGCATTGCACGTGGCGCCAAGAATGTACTCATTACCGATGTGAGCGACCTCCGCCTGGCTAAGGCTCGCGAGTGCGGCATCAAACATACCCTCAACATCACCAAGAAGACCTTGAAGGAGGCTGCCCAGGAACTCTTCGGTGAAGAAGGCTATCAGGTAGGTTTCGAGGTAGCAGGTGTAGAAGTTTCCATCCGTTCGCTGATGGAAACCATCGAGAAAGGTAGCGACATCGTGGTTGTGGCAGTCTTTGCCAAGGACCCAGCCCTCAGCATGTTCTATCTCGGCGAACATGAATTGAGACTCATCGGTTCAATGATGTATCGCCACGAAGATTATCTCACTGCCATCGATTACGTAAACAAGGGCATCGTCAACCTCAAGCCACTCGTAAGCAACCGTTTCGCCTTCGAGGAATACGATGATGCCTATAAGTTTATCGATACTCATCGCGAAACCAGCATGAAGGTTCTCATCGATTTCGAACAGAAACCTGGAGAGAAGATGTAAAGGATAGAAGAAACATACTGCAAACGATTGCAGAAATTGGAAACGATTGCGGGAACGTTTGCAGAAAGTTTAGATGATTTTTCTTTGCGAAGGTAGCAGAAAAATGCTACCTTTGCAACAGAAATCAAGTAACATCTCTAACATTCTTAAAGTAAAAATGACAATGGAAAAGAAACAATCAGTGATAGGTATCGGTGAGGCACTCTTCGATGTGCTTCCAGAAGGAAAGAAGCTAGGCGGCGCTCCTGCCAACTTTGCTTACCACGTTTCACAGTTCGGACTCGAGAGCTGTGCGGTCAGCGCAATGGGCGATGATGAGCTGGGCAAGGAACTGGAGAAGGAACTCAACGACCACCATCTCAACTATCAGATAGACAAGGTAGCCTACCCTACAGGCACCGTCCAGGTTTCGCTCGATGCCAACGGCATTCCTTGCTACGACATCAAGGAGGGAGCAGCCTGGGACAACATCCCCTACACGCCAGCCCTGGAAAAGTTGGCAGAGAATTGTACCGCAGCCTGCTTCGGTTCGCTGGCTCAGCGCAACGAGGTTTCCCGCAACACCATCTATCGCTTCCTCGACCACATGCCTAAGGGAGAAGGAATCCTCAAAATCTTCGATATCAATCTCCGTCAGGGATTCTATAATAAGGATATTATTACCGATAGCATCAAGCGATGCAATATCCTCAAAATCAACGATGAAGAACTGATTACCGTAAGCCGCATCTTCGGTTATCCGGGCATCGACTTGGAGAATAAATGCTGGCTCCTCTTGGGCAAGTATAATCTGAAGATGCTCATCCTTACCTGCGGTGTAAACGGCAGCTACGTTTTCACCCCTGGTGAAGTTTCGTTTATTGAGACTCCGAAGGTAGAAGTGGCTGATACGGTGGGGGCAGGCGATTCATTCACAGGTGCATTCGTGGCAAGCATCCTGAAGGGCAAGAGCGTCAGAGAGGCACATGAATTGGCAGTAAAGGTTTCAGCATTCGTCTGTACACAGAATGGAGCCATGCCTGTTTTGCCTGATGAATTTACCAAGTAAAGCCACATTTGCCCAAAGATATTAGCGAAAAAGCAGTATAAATATAAAACAGCATGTTTCATTATTTTTGATTTTTAGTGAAGGTTTATAAGGTTCAAAAAGTTATTAGTTAGTTTTAGTTTGTTTTAGTTAGGTTTAGTTAGGTTCAAAAAAGTTTATTTTGTAGTTAAACCATGAAAAGAATTGTAGTTATTGTTTTGATGATGGCTGCTTGCCTGGGAAACGCCCAGGCACAGCTCCATCTGAAAGCCAACGTGCAGAACAATCATCTGTGGCGTGGCATGGAAGTTTCCGACGGCATCGTCCTCCTCACCGACCTGAGCTATACGATGGCCAACGACCACATTACCGTGGGACTTTGGGGTGGCTGCAACTCGGAAGGCTCCTACAAGGAGTTTAACCATTATCTGAATCTGAAGGCTGGCGGTTGGGGATTCGCCCTGTGGGACACCTACAACTTCTCCCCTGGTGCCACCTATAATAATAAGGAATACTGGAACTACTCTGCCCATACCACCGGCCGATTCCTCGATGCTACATTGAGCTACCGGTTCCAAGACGAGAAGTTTCCACTTCTCCTGAGCTGGTCAACGGTAGTCTTCGGACGCGACCGCAACAGCGATAATACAAAGCAGAAATATTCCACCTTCGCCTATGCGGAATACCCTATCTACCAGAAGGATGGCTGGAAGGTTGATGCAGGAGTAGGTGGAGCCTTCGCCCTGAACAGAGCTGGCGAGGATACCCACTTCTTCGGAACCACGGCAGGCATCGTGCATGTTTCACTACAGGCATCCCACGACCTCAAGCTCGGCAGCTACACCGTTCCGGTTTATGCCAAGGGCATGTGGAATCCGCAGAGCAACCAGAGTTATTTCCAGATTGGAGCAGAAATCATCCGCTTCTAAATCTTCAAAAAAATACAGAAAGTTTTATCATAACAATCATCTAAACACAAATTCATTATGAAGATTAAAGATTTTACAACAGGCGTGCAGCACATCGGCATTCCTACCAACGACATCAACAAGACCATTGAGTTTTATCATGCCCTGGGCTTCGAAACAGCCCTCCGCACAGTGAACGGCACCGAGGAAGTAGCCTTCCTCCAGCTCCACAATCTCATCATCGAGACCTATCAGAACCATCAGGCTAAGATGGAATATGGAGCCATCGATCACATCGCCATCGATGTAATGAACATCGACGAACTCTTCCTGGTAGTGAAGGAATCCGGAACCTTCAAGATGCTCGACCAGCAGGTAAACGGTCTCCCATTCTGGGAGAACGGCGTAAAGTTCTTCACCATCGAGGGTCCTAACAAGGAGAAAATCGAGTTCTGCGAGAAACTATAATCAGCAGCATATTCTTTTAGATAAAAAACAGTTCACCATAGCAATATAAGAAAGAAAGAGAGAGATAAGAATGACGAAAGTCCAGCTTGGAGCCTTTTTATAAGAAAGGCATCCGAGCTGGACCTTTTTTTTTATTTTCCTAGAGGAATATGATGTGGTTTTCCCTGATACTTCAAGGATATTAATGATGCTCAGGCACAATGGCGAGATACACCAGATCATGATCGGTAAGATTCTCCATATAATGAGCGTGGTTCATAGGACAATAATGCACCTGTCCCTGTCGAACCTCCTCCACGGTATCATCATAATGGAAAGTAGCAGTGCCGCTTACCACATAGATAATCTCGCAGTTGCCTTCATGAGTATGAAGACCAGTTGATGCACCCGGACGCAAGGTAGAATACATAATCTTCACCTTATCGTCCACATAATTACGGGTATCGAGTTTACCCTGTCCGCCCTTGAAGCCCTCCAAATGAGCCTCAGCAATCTTTTCGAAATCTATTACCATCTTTATAATGTTTTAATGTTTACTTTTCCTTCGCAAAATACTTCCAGAGCGGAGCAGCCATCAGGCTCTGCCAGATTTCACCCTTCTCCAGCATTTCCATCACTTCATCCCTGGAGAAGAGGCGAACCTCGATATCCTCAGCCTGGTCAAGATGTTGTACATCCATGCGCTCCACATCCGTAGCCAGATAACAATGGGTAAGATTGGTATGCGTGCTCGGATTAGCCGAAATCGTCATCCACTTCTGCCAGTTACCGCCACCGAATCCAGTCTCTTCCATCAGCTCTCGCTTGGCAGCCACCATCGGATCCTCGCCCTTCTCTATCACTCCGGCACAAAGTTCATTCACCGTCTTCCCTATCGCATAGCGATACTGGCGAACGAAGACGAACTCACCCTTCTTCGTAATGGCGATGGTATTTACCCAGTCAGGATATTCCAGCACGTAATATTCATCGATGATGGCACCCGTAGGCAATTCCACCTTATCCACTCGTGCCGTGAGCCAAGGCTTCTCTATCAGATACTTCTGCGAGAGCGTCTTCCATTTCATATCTTTATCAGCCATATCTTTTCCTATTTTTAAAAATCAGACTTCTTCTTCATTTAAATTGATGGTGCAAAAGTACAAAAAAAGATTGAAAGGAGAAAAAGTTTACCTGTTATTTCTTTCGAAAACTTTATCCTTTGAAGTAACCTGGGTAGGAGTTCCCACCTTGCCGCCAATGCTGCATTCACCCATGTTCACCCCCATTACATTCTCGAAACTGATGCCAGTCTTGGCATTCTTCACCTCAATATTGTTGAAGGAAACATGAGTAACAGGCTTAGCCTCTGTGCCCTGCAAAACCAAGGCAGCGGCACTCACGTTGTTACACTTCAAACCATCTACGAAGATATTCTTCACGGTAGAGAAATGATGATTGGTCAGCCCCTCGCCAGCATAACGGCTGGTTACATAGAAAAGGTCTTCCACATCGCCAAAACTGCAGTTCTTTACGAAAACATTCTCCACAAAACCGCCACGGTCGGGGTTGGTCTTAATAAAGATGCCACGCTTGCAATAGCCAGCATAATCACAGTTCTCAACGATGACGTTTCTTACACCCGAAGACATTTCGCTACCGATAACCACGGCATGCAAGCCCTTGAAATGGCAGTTGCGGATGATGATGTTCTCTGATGGCATCTTGGCATTCCAGCCATCGTTGTCACGACCGCTCTTGATGGCAACATTGTCATCGCCATTATCAAAAGCCACACCCTCTATCAGGATGTTTCGGGAACACTCCGGGTCAATACCATCGTTATTGATAAGCTTGGCATCATAACGCAAATTGCGACAGATGATATTCTCGCTCTTCAAGAGATGGATGCACCAGAATGGAGAATTGGTAATCTTCACGCCTTCCAAGGTAATACCCTGGCAATTATAGAGTTGCACGAGCTGAGGACGAAGCCAGCAGTCATCGCCAAACTTGCGCTCACCCACAGGCACCTCCTCATGGTTCATCTTGCGGCTCAGCTGCTGCGCCTTCTTCTGGTTAGGCTTCCACTTGGCAAAGGTAGTCATGGCGTTGCCATCGATGGTTCCCTCTCCGATGATGGAAACGTTCTTGCAGCCATAGGCATAGATAAGAGGAGAATAGTTGTAGAGGAAAGTTCCCTCCCAACTGGTGTTTACGATAGGATAATACTTCTCCTCTGGAGCAAACTTCAGGGTAGCACCCTTCTGCAGCTCCAGGCAGATATTGCTTGCCAGCACGATAGGCCCCTTAATATAATAGGTACCGGCAGGCACCACAATCTTGGCACCCTTCATCGCCGAAGCCTTCTTGATAGCTTTTGCAAAGGCGGCACGGCAATCGGCCTTACCATCGTTCTTAGCACCAAAGTTCTTGATAAGCAAGGTCTTCTCGGCAATCTTTGCTCCGGAAATGTGATTCAAGATACTGTCACGAAGAGTGATTCTACGCTGCTCTGCTGCAACAACAACCGGATTGTTGCTACCTGCTACCTGAGCATTTCCCTGAAGGCTGTTGCATGCACAAAGACATGTCATCGCCACTAAAATAGTTTTTGTGTTCATTGCAGTTTGTTTTAAATTGTTTTCAATCTATTCGTCATACTGTTTTGTTTCAGTTTAACATAAACCAATCAACTTTCGGCGGCAAAATTACGGCTTTTTCTTTAAACTCTGCGTATATATTTCATTGAAAAATATACCTAAATCACATTTTTTGAATTAATAACAGTAAAAAAGGACATTTCTCAATAAAAAAACGTACTTTTGCATTCATAAAATGCATCATTCATGCAATAATACATACATTTCATCGACAAGAATACATAAACCAACTTAAAGAATATGGCAGAAATACATTCAGAACAGCACGAGGAGATTCGCCAGATGAACCATGTTGGTGAATATTGCGAGAAGCTGCACATCCAGCCTCTCCATCCTCTCATCACGGTGATAGATATGGCCAAAGTGCCACCTCATAAGAAGGAAGGCTTCCGGCGTATATGCAGCTACTATGCCATCCATCTGAAGGGAGTAAACTATTCAGGGGTACATTATGGCTCCCATGTTCATAGCTACGAGGATGGCGGTCTGGTATTCGTTGCCCCCGGACAAGTGTTCGGAGTAAAGACCGATGGAGAAGTTTACCAGCCCAAAGGCTGGGCACTGCTTTTTCATCCCGACTTGATTCATGGCACCTTCCTGGAACCATTGTTCAATAGATACACCTTCTTTTCCTACAAGCTAGAAGAAGCTCTCTTCCCTACTCCTGAAGAAAGAGAGCGATTTGAATTTTGCCTGAAGCGGATGGAAGAAGTTCTGATTCATTGGGCGGAGCTGAGAGAAGGAAACAGATGCGACGAAGAGGAAAATGAGCTTTATAAAGAACTTGTACTCGACCAGCTCAAGCTTACACTCGACTGCTGTCTCATCTTCTATCATCGCCAGTTTGCTTCAATCCCTGGCAGCAATGCAGATATCCTGATGAGATTCGAACAGGTGATGGATGATTACTTCAACCAAGAAATCGGCAAGATCGAGGGTGTTCTCACAGTGAGCTATTGTGCCGACAAACTCTGTCTCTCCACCAATTACTTCAGCGATCTCATCCGCAAGGAAACGGGCATATCTGCATTGAAGCACATCCATCGCAAGGGGTTGGAAAAAGCAAAGGAACTGTTGGGAAGCAGGTACACCATCACGCAGGTATCCGAAATTCTCGGTTTCCAATTTCCCCAGCATTTCAGCAAATGGTTCAAGCAGAAAATGGGGGTAGCGCCCAAGGAGTATCAGAAAAGCGTTATCAATCAATAGGACTTCAAAACATTTATAATATCATGCCAGAATAACTTATTATAAAAGAAGAAATGAGGGAAGAACTTTAAGATAGGAGAAATGCTGAAAGACTTCTTAGCCCCTAATTTTAGAAGGTTCGGCTCATTCTTAGCCCCTAATTTTAGAAGGTTTAACCCATTCTTAGCCCCTAATTTTAGAAGATTTAACCCATTCTTAGCCCCTAATTTTAGAAAAATCGGTATCTTTGCACCAGATTATCAATAAATTACGAATTATGAAGAAATATCTAAAAAGACATATTGACCAAGAACTAGAGATTTGGGCTAAATCTCTAGAGAGAAAGCCTTTGCTTTTACGTGGAGCAAGACAAGTAGGAAAGACATCAGCTGTAAGACATCTCGCAGAAGAATTTGAATATTTTGCAGAAGTGGATTTCAATGAACGCCCAGATATACATTATATGTTCAACGGCACTTACTCACCACAGGAAATCTGCCAATTGCTATCCATCCAGCTACACACTCCTATCATCGCAGGAAAGACCCTGTTGTTCTTCGATGAAATACAGGCATGTCCGCAAGCCATTAATCGCCTACGATATTTTTATGAGAAATATCCTGAGCTACATCTTATTGCAGCAGGTTCATTGCTGGAGTTTGCCTTGGAATCATTACCATCTTATGGAGTAGGAAGAATACGTAGTATTTTTATGTACCCATTCAGTTTTGAAGAATTCCTATGGGCAACAAATGACGAGATGCTGGCCGATATGATTTCCAAATCCACTCCTAAGACACCTCTGCCCGAACCGATACACGAGCAAGCAGCCAGACAACTACGTAAGTTTCTTGTTCTCGGAGGAATGCCAGTTGTCATTGCCAGATATAGCAACGATGGAAACCTGTTGGAATGCCAACGCATATTGAGTGAACTAATACAATCTTATAGAGATGACTTTGCCAAATATCGTCAACGAGTACCATCTATGCGAATCGATGCCGTATTCCGTTCGGTTGCAGAACAAGGACTAGGAAAGTTTGTATATAATAAGGTGGACTGCGATGGTAACAGTGGTCAAATCAAGACAGCACTGGAAACACTGATTTTAGCAGGTCTTGTATATCCAGTCACCCATACCTCTGCCAACGGAATTCCTTTAGGCGCAGAAATCAATGAGAAATACCGCCGCATGATATTTCTAGATACAGGCTTACTACAGAGCGTTTTAGGACTGAACATTGCCGATTTTATCGCTACCAATGACATGCAAGTAATTAATAGAGGAGCTATTGCAGAAACCTTTGTAGGTAATGAGATTATAAAATCATCGCCATGTTACGAACCCCGTTCATTATACTGCTGGCACAGAGAAAAAAGCGGTAGCAACGCAGAGGTAGATTATGTGGTTCAACTAGGCGACAAGATACGCCCTATTGAAGTTAAGTCGGGTATTAAAGGATCCATGCAAAGCATGCGCATTTTCCTTCAACAGAAAGGCATCGACTACGGAATCCGCACATCACTCGAAAACTTTTCGTGTTATGAAGATATTAGGGTATATCCGCTTTATGCCATCAAAAATATATTCAAATAAGAAATAAAACATCATAGTAGAAACGGCTGGCGAAAGATGGCGGCATTACTTGCCGCCAAATCGCCATCCCAATCCCAGCATCAGATTGTTGGGAGTCTTGAAATCCACCAGACTGTAGCCGATGTGCAGCATGGCACGTCGGCTCACATGAATCTTCAGGACAAGCACCTCATATACACCCCTGAAGTCGTTGCGATTGCCAAGCAGATAGGTTCCGGCACCGAAGTTGATGCTGAAATAAGGCATGGCAAACTCACCACGAGCCGAAAGACCCAGACCTGCCTGGGTACCAAACTTATGATTCACCTCCTCGCCCCATGGGTCATTCTCCCTGCTAGCCGATCGGTCGTACACACCATCAAGCGAAGCACCCAAACTCAGCCAAGGGTTCAGCCGATACATCGGGTTGACATTGAAGCCCATCACGGCATACTTGCCATCCAGCAGATAGCTCGACACCCCATCATGGGCAATCCCCTGCTTCCATGCGCCATACAATACCACATCCGTGTAAAGACCACGGCTATCCGGAAGCTTCTCACGCTCCACTTTCGGCACTGTCAATGGTTGTCGGTTGATGTAATAAGCCAGTCCCAATCTTATGCCACCTGTGTTAAGTCCCATGTTAGGATAAGTGGTGTTACCATTAGAGAAATGAGTCAGCGAAATACCGACATTCAGGTCGAGATATTTCGAGAGCATCCACTTCATATACAAATCAACATCGATATATGCCGTTGCCTTGGAACCAATCACCTTGTTTTCAGGATTGTTCAGCTCGTCATAGGCATTCCATCCGAACGCCATACCCAGGTTCCACTCATAGTTGAGCGATACCCTGCGGGATAGGTTCACAATCGGTGCGCCTTGAAACAGATACACGGATATCGGGTTCGCCAGCCACTGGTTAAACTCATGCCTAGCCAGACCCACACCCTGATATACCCCCTGATAGATGGAGCCGGGTCTCACCTCCTCCTTATTCATAAAGGCATACTTCAGCGTAAAAGTCATGTCGTGATTCATCGTCCGGGCCTCATCATTCCCTCCACGCAGAAACTCGTTAGTATGAAATATGGTAGATGGCACCGCATCCAGTGCGATACGGTGTATAGTCTTGCAGCTATCCTCCTGCGAAGAGGCAGGCAACGCCATGGCAGCAAGCATGGATATAACCAATAAACTTTGTTTCATCATTCTTTCCAACACTCCACTATTAATCATTAAGAATGTTTCTCTCTCCAAACCTCCTCTGCTAAATATTTTTCGCTTCGACAATGCAGGTCGGCAACCCCCTCCTCCATCAATTGTATCGTTTCTGAATTATAAAACATATCCATCGCTTCATCTAATGATACGTTATACATCTCACTAATTTCAGATATAATTCTAGCGAACTTTGCCTCCAGTATAGCATGCCAACCTTCATCATGCAAGATTATATTGTTTGTCATAATCTTATACTTTCTTTAAATACTAAACAATTATCTAATAATTTCTGAGAACGAACACATAGTTGATTATTAGGAATTTCGAAGAAGAGTCGACGCAAAGCTTCTTCCTTTGTTATATCTCCAGCAAAAAACAAGTCAACAGTACGAAACACCTTATCATTAGCAATACCACCAAGAACAACGTCATAATTACCAACAACATTTCCTTTTCGGCATGCAACAACAAAATCCAACCATTCCTCATCATATTTTTCAAACTCTTTCAGAGCATATGAAGAGTTCACAAGCTGTTCGTCCAATTCATAAACATTGAGCCAAGCTTCTTTTCCTCTGCGAAGGAAGCGTTGAGCATACTTAATCGCTTGCTCTCGCAAAGTCGTAATATAAAAGCCCTGACCAAAATCCAAGAACTTACGTGAGTGAAAAACATCAGGATGCTCTACCCTCACCATTGAAGCATGATAAACTCTCATGGGGCTAGTACTCCTTTCTCTTTCATGAAATCAATAAGATCTTCCATCAGATACTCCTTGCTAAAAGTATGGAGCACATCATAGCTTGGGATAATATAATCAGTAAGTATACCAGAAGTCTTTAGACGCTGATATACATCACGAGCATTCAATCCCAACCTGCGAGATAAGTTGCCAATGCAATATGTTACAAAATCAATATTATCACTATTCATAACTTCTGCTTTTTAATAATACCACTATTGCTACGCTTACAAAATCTATCCGATTAGTTTGCGCTATAATAAATCGCATTCTCTTCATCTTTGCTGTTGCAAAGACCAGCATCAGAAAACAGACCAGAGAAACTAAGATCTTCATTTAGTTCAGGCCAATGAATTCCATAACGACTAAGAAAGAACCTCTGGCGCTGTTCCGTTGTAGCCTTTGCCAGACAACTCCATCGATTAAAAGGATAGTTCGCCTTCCAACCATTCGCAGTTTCTGCCCAAACATGAGCATCATCTACCCAAACTTTGTTTATTCTATAATGCTCCATAATCAAGTTTATTTTTATTATCCACAGGAATATCAACCACGATGCTTTTCTTACCAGAAGTTTCCAGATAATAGCCTTCATCAGGCAAACGCTCTTCTGATATAGTTGTGCTTGTTTTAGAATCCAGCACAAGAGTATTACCAGAACACCTTGCATCGAAGTACTCCAGATTACCTTCAGGAGATAAGAACAAAGAACGCAAGTCCTTCTTTCCCATGCAAAAATCCTGCAATCTTTTACTAGAAATACGAATTGCCGTATATTTGCATTCGGGAGTATCTTCATACAGCAAACACAAATACAAGGTATCAAAACAATCCCTTGCGGTTAGCAATTGAGGATTGTCACAGTACTCCAGTATGCTATCTACTTTTAATGTGGATTGTTTCATCTTCATATTGTAGATTGCAGATTATATCTCATCTGCATTTTCAACAAAGGCTCAGCATTCACGCCAAGTGCAGCCTCAAAGAGCAAAGCTGTTTTTTCCGTCACAGGGCGACGTGCATTCAGAATTTCGTTCAGAGCAGAATAGGCAATACCCATTTCCTCAGCCAACTGTCGCTGAGAAATTCCACGATATTCTATCTCATCCTTCAGAACATCTCCAGGATGCGTAGGAAAAGCCGGAGTCATATCGTTTGCCCGCATTTCCTTTATTGTTTTTTTATCGTTGCTCATAACTACATTATTTATAATAGTTTGATGTTGCAAAGATAATATATTAATTCGATATTCACAAATTTTGTGAAGAAAACTTTTGCTAAACAACTATAATTGTGATTATCTATGTTAAAAATTATAAGATTTGATTACTTCCCGACTTGCAACTCAGCTCTTTTTCATGAAATATGTCACAATATCTATTTTGCAAGTCTTTGTTTTCAAGATATTTAGGTTTGGTGACCTTCATCTGATGAACCCCACCAACTTTTCGATTCTACCAAGCATAAACTGGAAGAAACGGTGAAGGCTACTAATAAGCCTCCACCGTTTGTTATTTTATTTCTTTGCTCTAACGAATATATAACATTACCTAGTTTTATAAAACCCAAAGCAGCTACAACAAGACATTAAATCTCACAGGCTCCTCGCCTGTACATAATTTGTAGTCTTCGATAAAGCATCTTCTGCATCTTATCAACATAAGTTTTTTCTGCGAAAAAAGTCTCATAGTCTCATTTTTGCCCTCAAAATACCAGTTATCTTTCTGATGATTAACAACTTAACTTCAATGACACTTCTTGAAAAATGGGGCAAGAAGTATCATCAATGTATCATGGAAGTATCATCATATTATGCTCGTACAACTAAAAGGTGTATAGTTGTACGACTATAAAGCTACGATTGTACAACTATAGGGTGTATAGTCGTACGACTAAACAGGTTATAACCGTACAACTAAAGGGGTTATAGTTGTACGATAACAAGGTGTTGCCACTAGACTCGACAGAGGTGCTGACTGCAGTCAGCAGACCTGCTGACTAGGCTCAGCAGAGCTGCCGAGCCTAGTGGCAACAATGGAGAAGATACTTCCTACAGGGCAGACGCATTAAATATTTCATTCGTTAACATCTGTGTTATACTGTTATAACTTATTGAATATTAACATTAT
>CAKQCH010000034.1:0-24315 GCA_934216735.1 uncultured Prevotella sp. | reverse complement strand
GTATATCACCGTAGCCCGCAAGGCTAAGGGCACCGATAACTGGTTTGTTGGTGGCAAGACAGATGCTGCCCGTACATCCGTAGTAAAGCTCGACTTCCTCGATAAGGGAAAGAAGTATGCTTGCGCCATCTATCAGGACGGCAAGACTGCCGATTACGAGAAGAATCCTAAATCTTACCAGATCATCCACAAGACTGTGAAGAAGGGTGATGTCTTGAAGATTAAAGAAGCACGTGGTGGTGGTTTCGCCATCTCACTGCTCGCTAAATAATGATTAGAAACATAGAAAAGTAGAAGTTTAGGGAAGATTCTGATTTCTTCCCTAAACTCTTTTTCGGTTTAATTATGACAACTACCAATTTTATAATAAGAATGAACATTCAGAAACTAATAATTGCAGCATTGACAGCATCGATTTTACCAACTTCATTGAATGCCCAGCAGACATTCAATGAGATGATGTATTCCAAGGAGAAAACCATGTTCGTTCTCAATGCCCCAACAGCCGGCAAGTCTTCTGTTACCATCCGCCTTTATAAGGATGGACTAAAAGGAAAGGCTTACAAGACGCTGAAGATGAAGAAGATGGGCGATGACCGATGGGAGGCTACCGTAAAGGGCGACCTGAAGGGTAAGTTCTATACCTTCGATATCGGTAAGGGCGAAACTCCTGGTACATTTGCCAAGGCGGTAGGTGTCAACGGAAACCGTGGTGCTATCGTTGATTTGTATGATACCGACCCAGTGGGATGGGACAAGGATGTGCGTCCTGCCATCCAGTCGCCAGCCGACCTCGTTATCTACGAGCTCCACGTGCGTGATTTCTCCGTTTCTCCTACATCAGGTTTGAAATATCAGGGCAAGTATCTCGCCCTCACCGAACCTAAGGCCATCGAATATCTCAAGAACCTCGGCATCAATGCCATCCATTTCCAGCCGGTGTTCGATTATGCATCTGTAGATGAAACCCAACTCAACAAGCCTCAGTTCAACTGGGGCTACGATCCGAAGAACTATAATGTGCCGGAAGGCAGTTACAGCACCGACCCTTATTCTCCAGAAACCCGCATCAAGGAGTTCAAGGAGATGGTGATGGCACTTCACAAGGCAGGCATCCGAGTGATTTTCGATGCCGTGTATAATCATACCTTCGATATCAATGGCAGCAACTTCCAGCGTACTTATCCTGATTATTATTATCGCAAGAATAAAGATGGAAAGTATAGCGATGGTTCCGGCTGCGGCAACGAGACCGCTTCAGAAAAGCCTTTGATGCGCCAGTTTATGCTGGAGAGCGTGAAGTACTGGATTGATGAATTCCATATTGACGGCTTCCGCTTCGACCTGATGGGCGTTCACGATATCGAGACCATGCAGGCTATCCGTGAGATGGTAAACCGCATCGATCCTAGCATCTATATCTATGGTGAGGGTTGGAGTGCAGGCAGCTGTGCTTATCCTACCGAGAAACTCGCCATGAAGGCGAATACCCACCAGCTCAATGGTATCGGTGCCTTCAGCGATGATATGCGTGATGCACTCCGTGGTCCTTTCTCTGATGACCATAAGGGTGCGCTCCTGGCTGGTCTTCCTGGCGAGGAGGAGAGTCTGAAGTTCGGTATCGTGGGTGGCATCGCTCATCCGCAGGTGGATATGACCAAGGTGAATTATGACAAGAAGCCTTGGACCAACAACCCAACCGAGCAGATCAGTTATGTAAGCTGCCACGATGATATGTGTCTGGTAGATAGATTGAAGGCAAGCATCCCATCCCTGACGGATAAGAATACCCCGGAAGAGATGCGTACTGCCGAGTTGCTCCGCATCGACCAGCTCGCCCAGACCTGTGTGTTCACTTCGCAGGGTGTGCCTTTCATCCTTGCCGGCGAGGAGATGCTTCGCGACAAGAAGGGTGTTCACAACAGCTACAATTCTCCTGACAGCATCAACCAGTTTACCTGGACCAATCTGCAGAAGTATCCACAGGCGTTCACCTTCTATAAGAATCTGATTCAGCTCCGCAAGAACCATCCAGCCTTCCGTCTTTCTACAGGCGATAAGGTGCGTCAGCATCTGGAGTTCCTGCCTAGTCAGGATAGCAAGGGCAACAAGCAGACTTGCCTCGTAGGTTTCCAGCTTAAAAACCTGGAGGGCATTGATGCCTGGAAGCAGATCATCGTCATCTATAATTTCAACAAGCAGGCTAAGAAGATGCTGATTCCTGAGGGCAATTACACCGTGGCTTGCTGCAATGGTGTTATCAACGAGGAAGGTCTGGGCTTCATCTCTGGCAAGGAAGTAGAGGTTGCTCCTCAGTCTGCCTTGATTCTTTATCAGAAATAGTCTATATATAATAAGGTATATATATAATAATGTGTAAGAATAGTCTATATATATAATAAGGTGTAAAATATGAAAAAGATAATAGCTTCATTAGTGCTTATGGGTAGCGTAATAAGTATGAATGCGGCAGTCAACGTAAGCCGCATTGAACCTACCGACTGGTATGTGGGTATGAAGGATGCTTCGCTCCAGCTGATGGTGTATGGCAAGGACATCAAGAATGCTGATGTTACGGTGGATTATCCGGGTGTGAAGGTGGATAGCATCGCCCGCCTCGATTCTCCTAACTACCTGCTGGTGTATCTCAATCTCGATGGTGCCAAGGCTGGAGAGATGATACTCAACTTCAAGCAGGGCAAGCAGTCGAAGAAGGTGAAGTATGTGTTGAAAAACCGCGAGATGGCGGGCGACAAGCGCATCGGTTTCTCTAACGAGGATGTGCTCTACATGCTGATGCCCGACCGTTTTGCCAATGGCAATCTGAAGAATGATGCCTTTAAGAATATGCGTGACAAGACCTGCGACCGCACGGCACCTAGTCTTCGTCATGGTGGCGACCTGGAGGGAATCCGCCAGCATCTGGATTATTTCAACCAGTTGGGCGTAACCGCCCTGTGGTTTACTCCGGTTTTGGAGAACGACAGTCCTAATGATGGCAAGAACAGTACCTATCATGGTTATGCTACCACCAATTATTATCGTGTAGATCCACGTTTCGGAACCAACGAGGAGTACAAGCAGCTTACTGCTGAGGCTCACAAGAAGGGATTGAAGGTGGTGATGGATATGATTTTCAACCACTGCGGTTTCGATCATCCTTGGGTAGCCGATATGCCATCGAAGGATTGGTTCAATGCTCCAGAATGGCTTGCTCCGGAAAATCAGACTCCTGAGCATCAGAAGAAGATTGGTACCGTGGATGGTGCTGCCAAGGTAAACGACAAGTATCTGCAGACCAGTTATAAGTTGACTCCTGTGCTCGATCCATACGCCAGCAAGGTAGATCTCGCAGAAACTGTGGATGGCTGGTTTGTGCCAAGTATGCCAGATTTGAACCAGCGCAATCCGCACGTCATCAAGTATCTGATTCAGAACAGTGAGTGGTGGATAGAGACCGTTGGCATCGATGGCATCCGCATGGATACCTATCCATACGCCGACCGTGATGCGATGGCACACTGGATGAAAGTGCTGGGCGAGGAATATCCTTACTTCAATACTGTGGGCGAAACTTGGGTAACCGAGCCTGCCTATACCGCCGCATGGCAGAAAGACAGCAAGCTCTCAGAAAAGAACAGCTATCTGCCTACCGTGATGGATTTCGCCTTCTTCGACCGCATCAACAGTGCGAAGAACGAGGAGACTGATGATTGGTGGAACGGCATGAACCGCATCTACAACGTGTTCTGCTACGACTATCTCTATCCGAACCCAAAGAGCGTGATGGCATTCGTTGAAAATCACGATACCGACCGCTTCCTAGGTGAAGGCAAGGATACCCTGGCATTGAAGCAGGCACTGGCCCTTCTCCTCACCGTCAACCGTACCCCACAGCTCTATTACGGAACCGAGGTGCTGATGAATGGTACCAAGAGTGTAACCGATGGCAATGTGCGCAAGGACTTCCCTGGAGGTTGGGCTGGTGACAAGCACAATGCCTTTACTGCCGAAGGAAGAACACAGGCTGAAAACCAGATGTTCGACTGGCTCAGCCGATTATTGCATTGGCGCCAGGGCAACGAAGTTGTCACCAAGGGCAAGCAGACCCAGTTCTGTCCGCAGAAGGGTGTGTATGTCATTGCCCGCCAGTACAAGGGAAAGAGCGTGATGACCATCATCAACGGCAAGAAGGAAGCCAACGAACTGAATGTTTCCCGCTATGCGGAAATCATTGGGAATGCAGAGAAGGCCGTCGACGTAACCAACGGACGTACCGTTTTGGTCAACAAGAACATCAAACTCCGTCCACGTCAGGCGATGATACTCGAATTCTAAAATATTCAATCATTTCATACCTATTGGTGTAAATTTACACCGATAGGTATTTTTTTCTCCTAAACATTCTTTTGTTTCAATTATTCTTTGTACTTTTGCACGCATAACCTATATAGACAAATGATTAGATACATTTTTACCATTATAGCAGCATTCTTCATAACTTTGGGCGGTTTTGCCCAAGGCGGCTTACCTAGTCGCTTTAATGTAAGCTACCTCAATATGGCAGCAGGAATGCCTAATAATTTTGCCGATGATATCTTTCAGGATTCTTACGGCTTTGTGTGGATCAGTACCCATGGTGGTGGTCTGGTGCGTTACGATGGTTTCAACTTCGTGAACTTCGGATTGGGTTCCAATGGCATCAGTTTGCGAAGCAACAGTTGTCGCAATGTATACGAAGACCATTTCCGTCGCCTCTGGATTGCCTTCGAGGAAGGTCCGCAGGTGCTCGACCTCAATACGATGCAGCCCATCGTTCCTCCTTGCGAGAACGAGAAGGTGGAGGCTCAGCTCAGGAAGGCATTGAAGAACCTTTGCACCCGAATGTATTGCGATGCCAAGGGCAATATCTGGATGGTTTCCATCAACCTCCTTACCCGTTTCGGCTTTAATGAAAAGGGCGAGGTGAACAGCGTCTTGTCTGTTGCCTATCCTTTCAATGCGCCCGACCTGGGACTTAGCGATGTATATCGCCGGGGAACGGTGGTGTTGTGCAACAATGGTGTGGTGAGCGAGTTCTCTGTAAAGAACAATAAGTTGGTTGCCAGGGATATCTCCTCTATGTTCCCACCGCTCGATGGACGCTATGCCGGTGCAATCATCTCTTATCATGGTAAAATCTGGATTGCCACCAACCGTGGTCTCTTCAATAGCGCCAAGCAGCAATACCATTGCTCGGCTACTGACCATTCGCTCCAGCACGAGGTGGTGACGAGTCTTGCTGTCACTCCGGATGATAAACTCCTGGTGGGTACGCTCTGTGGCGTGGACATCATCAATGACAAGACTGGCGAGATAGAACATTGGAACAGTTCTTCTGCAGTTAATCCATTGAGCAGTAACTTCGTGAACAGTCTCTTTGCCAAGAACGGACAGATATGGGTGGGCACGGAGACGGGTGGTGTCACCAAGTTGGCTCCCCGACAGTTGCTGCTCGAATACTATCGCCATGATGCGGCAAATCCAGCAAGTCTTTCTCCCAATGCCGTCAATGCCATGTATGCGGCACCCGATGGTACGCTGTGGGTAGGAACCGTGGAAGGTGGACTCAATTCTCTGGCTCCTGGTGGCAAGGGCTTTACCCATTATACCGTTGCCAATTCCGGTTTGCCTCATAACAGCGTTTCTACTCTTGCCGCCGACAACCGTGGCAACCTCTGGATAGGAACCTGGGGTGCGGGCTTTGCCGTGATGAACCTCAAGCAGCCGGGCAAGATTACGCCGCTTGTGGTGGATGGAAGATTTCAGCGCCTGCTCCTGTTTGCCGGTGCCATGGCTTACGACCCTATCAATGATGGCATGTGGCTGGGCACCAACGACGGTCTCTTCTTCTACGATATGAAGCGGCAGCAGATTATCGAGCCATTTGAGGGATGCCTCAATGTGCGTGGCTGCATCGGAAGTCTCATTACCCGAAATGGCAAGCTTCTGATGGGTTGTGTGCAGGGTATGGTAGAGGTGAACCTGAAATCCCGCCATGGCAAGGATGCCTTTGACGTGCAGTATCATCCTTATAAGCTTGATCATCCTGAGAGTGGGGTGATAGATAAGATTATCTCTTTCTGCCAGGCTAAGGATGGTAAGATCTGGCTGGGCAGCAATGGCTATGGCTTATACTGCTACCAATATAATAAGGAGGGAAAAGCGGAAGTGAAATCATTCACCACCAGCAATGGATTGGCCAACAATACCGTCAAGGGTATCGTGGAGGACAACCAGGGCATGCTGTGGATTGCTACGGACAACGGACTTTCGGTTTTCAATCCGGATACGGAGACCTTTACCAGTTTCTATAAGAATGATGGCCTGCTCAGTGCCCAGTTCTATTTCAATGGAGCCATCCGCAATGCAAAGGGCGAGATATTCCTGGGTACGGATGGAGGCATGATGGCGGTGATGGGAGCTAATCCTACGGTGCATGAGGTAGGCAAACTGCGCTTCACCGAACTCCTGGTAGATAACCAGCCTACCTTTGCAGGCAGCGATTATCTGGATGATGATATCTCTATCGCTAAGAGAATCAGCATCCATGAGAGCGATAAGTCGTTCACCATCTACTTCTCTGCACTCAACTATGGCAGCGAGACCCAGGGCGTGTATCTCTATCGCATGAAGGGATATGAGAACGAATGGGTTCAGCTACAACCGGGACAGCATAGTGTACGCTATTCCACTTTGCCGGCAGGCAAGTATGAGTTTGAGGTGAAATACATCCCTTCCATCGATTCCAGCAACGAGCAGGTCATCTCCATTGCCGTGAAGGTGACACCTTATTTCTGGAAGAGCTGGTGGTTCATTACCATAATAGTCATCGGCATCATCGCTTTAGCTCAGTATGCCTATATCCGCAAGTTGGATAAGATGCGTGAACGTGAGGTGGAAGCCTTATACCGTCCTATCGAGGCTGCCTTGAAGGATAGTGACGAGCCTGGCAAGCTTCAGAGTCGTATCCAGATGATTCTGGAAAACCAGAAGCGCTATCAGGAAAGTCAGCAGAAAACCATCGAGGCGGATAAGAAGGAGGTGGCTGAACACACCAAACCGTTTATGGATTCCATCATGGAAGTGATGGAGAAGAACTATGATAACTCAGAGTTCGGCGTTCAGGAACTCGCCGATGCGATGGGAATGAACCGGAGCATCTTGAGCAAGAAACTCAATGCGGAGTGTGGATTGCCTACGGCGCAGTTTATCCGCAACTATCGCCTGGATATTGCCAAGAAACTGATTATGGAGAATGTGGCCAATCGCAACATCACCGAGATTGCCTATCGTGTGGGATTCAACGATCCGAAATACTTCACCCGTTGCTTCACCAAACAGTATGGGGCGTCTCCTTCTTCCTTCAGGGAATAGAGTTTTTTCTTCACTTTGATGAATAATAGTACATCTGCTAAGTCTGCATGGCAAAATCAGACTTGGCAGATGTTTTTTAATGTTACTTTTTCTTTTGAATATGTTAAAAATGCTGTGTGGGTACACAAGGGGTGGATAACTGAGGAAATATAGTATAAATCCACCTTTTATGCGTTTTGTCCACCTATAAATTTCGATTGTCCACCCGCTATTATGTGATTAATTGTACTTTTGCCACCACAAAACAATGTTTGATATCGAGTAATCGATTTAAAAACTGGCAAGAATAAACAAAATCATAAACCTAAAAAATAACAAGCAATGAGGAAACAATTATTCTCTATGATGCTATGCCTGGGTGCTGTCGGTGGTGCTTCTTTTGCTACCCCAATGACAGCGATGGCTGCTGTAGCACAAGATCAGGTGATTACAGTAAAGGGACAAGTTGTAGATGATCAGGGTGAACCTATGATCGGTGCAACAGTCAAGACAAAGGATGCCAAGACCGGCGCAGTTACCGATTTAGACGGTAACTTCCAGATCCGCGTCAAGGCAAACGCAACTCTTATCGTAAGCTACTTGGGCTTCAAGGAGCGTGAAATCGCTGTACGCGGACGCGCCATCCTGGAACCCATCCAACTTTCTACAAATGATAACTTGCTCGACCAGGTGGTTGTAGTAGGTTATGGTACGCAGAAGAAGGCTGACCTTACCGGTTCCGTTTCTATCGTGAACGCTGAGGAGATGAAGAAGGTATCTAACTCCAACATCTCTACCATGCTCGAAGGTAAGGTGGCTGGTGTACAGATTACATCCGACGGTCAGCCAGGTGCCGACCCTAGCGTACGTATCCGTGGTATCGGCTCCTTCGGTAGCACGGCTCCTCTCTATGTCATCGACGGTGTGCCAATGGGTACCACTATCCGTGATTTCTCTCCTAATGATATTGAGACCATCCAGATTTTGAAGGATGCTTCTGCGGGTGCCATCTACGGTTCTCGTGCAGCCAATGGTGTCGTTATCATCACTACCAAGAATGGTAAGAAAGACCAGCCTCTGAAGGTGAACTACTCGGGTTACTTCGGTGTTGACCAGATTCCTAGCGATGTATATGACGTGATGAACGCCGACCAGTATAGCCAGTATCTTGGTACTGCTTGCACCAACTCCAACACTCCTATCCCTGGTGGCTACAAGATGGGTGAGGATGGCAAGTATCACTTCCAGGATGCAACCAACACAGATTGGTTTGACGAGGTGTTCAAGACCGGTATCCGCCAGAACCACAACGTAGCCCTCAGCGGTGGTAGCTCTCACAGTACTTATAATGTATCTCTCGACTACTATAACCAGAAGGGTACCTTGGAAGGTGCAGGTCCTAACTACGAGCGTTACACAGCCCGTGTGAACAATACCATGGACACCAAGTTCGTGAAGTTCCGTACCAGCATGGTTTACTCTCACTCTAACCAGGACAACATGGGTCTTTCCAATGCCTCAGAGTATGTTCAGGGTCTTTATGGTGATGTAACCAACGTGCTCCGTGGTACACTCTTGATGCAGCCAACTATCAAGGCTTACGATAACTCAACATGGGTTCTCGACAGTCAGGTGGGTGCAGCCAACGCTTATCGCTACGATGCCTATGGTTATGGTGTTTACTATGATGGAATCCACGGTGATATCTCTGCTTCTAACCCATTGTTGGTTAACAACCTCCTGCAGCGTAACACCTTGGTTGACCGCTTCGTAGGTACCGCTTCTGCTGATGTGGATTTGTTGGGTATGGTAGGTATCAAGAGCAAGAATCATGGTCTTCATTATAATGTAAACCTCTCTTACAGCAAGACTGAGGCTAAGGATAAGACCTGGATTCCTTCCTGGATTCAGAGCAACCGTGTATATCTTGCCAAGGAGAACGAGCGCCTTACCAAGGGCTCACGCAACTACAGCGATGCCTTGGTTGAGAATACCATTACATACGATGGAAAGATTGGCAAGCACAATATCAACCTGCTCGCCGGTATGACATACGAGGAGGAAAATACCAACCTCCTTACTGGTTGGGGTATCAACTTCACAGAGCCATACTTCCTCCAGCTTCAGAATGCCAAGAACACTTACTCAGAGTCATACGAGTTCAAGCATAGCCTGGCTTCTTACGTAGGTCGTTTGAACTACAATTATGATGAGAAGTATCTGCTTTCTGCAGTAGTACGTCGTGATGGTAGCTCCCGTTTGAGCAAGAACATCCGTTGGGCAACCTTCCCATCTGTATCTGTAGGTTGGCGTTTCGATAAGGAGAAGTTCTTCCCTATCAGCCGCGACATCGTTAATATGTTCAAGGTGCGTGCCAGCTACGGTGAACTCGGTAACGAGAACATCGGTGAGTACCAGTATATGGCTACCATGAACCGTAACAACATGACTTACAGCTTCGGCAACAGTCCTGTAACCGGTTCTGCCGTTTCTACCTTCGTGAACAATGATATCGCCTGGGAGAAGAAGAAGACTACCAACGTGGGTATCGACCTGGCAATGTTCAACAACCGTTTGGAGTTCACTGCAGAGTGGTATAAGAACAAGTCAGAAGACCTGCTTTACTCTGTTCCTGTGCCAGCACAGACTGGTGTATCCAACACCTCTGTAACCATGAACGCTGCCTCTATGGAGAACAGTGGTTTCGAGTTCAGTGCAACCTATCGCAACCGCGACCACGCCTTCAAGTATGATATCAGCGCCAACGTAAGTACCTTGAAGAATAAAGTAACTTCTCTGGGTATCGGTAAGGACTCTTACATCACTGGTGCATACGCTACCTACGTAGGTCAGGAGATTGGTCAGTTCTATGGTTGGGTATATAAAGGCATAGCCCGCACCGAGGACGATTTGGCTAATAATGCTGTTCAGCAAGGAGCCAATGTCGGTGACTGCCTCTATGAGGATATTTCAGGTCCTAACGGAGAACCTGATGGAGTTATCGATGCTTACGACCAGACCGTATTGGGCAGTGGTCTTCCAAAGGTAAACTTCGGTTTGAGCACTCATATGGAATATAAGGGTTTCGACCTCAATATCTCAACCTACGGAGTTTTGAATTATCATGTATCAGATGATATCTATAATAGCTTGAATTCTTGCTACGGCTATGGTAACAAGGAAGTAGGCATGCTGGATGCCAACCGCTGGTCAGAGGATGGTTCTACTTATCTCTCTAGTGTTCCACGCACCTATGCAGCCAACAACGCTACCTTGGCATGGAACGACCTCTTCAGCTCTCGCAAGATTCAGAATGCCGCTTACTGGAAGATTGCCAACGTAGAGTTGGGTTACAACTTCCCAGACAAGTGGTTTGGTGGATATGTCAGTGGTGTACGTCTCTATGTATCAGCACAGAATCTCTACACCTTCACAGGCTATCATGGATATAATGTGGACTACGCCGGCGGTACCTTTACCCCAGGTTACAACTTCTGCTCTTTCCCAAGTGCTAGAACATTTATGGCAGGTCTCCACTTCACATTCTAATAATGAGAATTAACAAGAATAAAAATCATTATTTAAAAGGACATTTGATATGAAACTATATAAATTATCATTAGCTCTCTTCCTTGGCCTCGGTGCTATGGCTACCACATCTTGCGAGGACAAGTTGGATGTTACCAATCCTAACCAGCAGACCACCGGTACCTTCGGTTTCAATGCTGATGATCTGGAGGAGTGCGTTATTGCAGCATACAACCATATTCGTATGGAAGGTTCTTCGGCACGTGTGGGTTATACCCTCGATGTGACACGTGGCGATGAAGTATGGAACTCATCACAGGTATGGTACATGCCATTCGATGACATGAACGACCCTGTGACAGACGAAATCTCCATGTGGCCTTGGCGTGAAGCTTACTATACTATTAATGTATGTAACTTCATCCTTTCACGTACCACAGGCGATGATGCTTCGCTCAGCGAAAGCATGAAGCGAATCAAGGGTCAGGCACTCTTCCTTCGCGGTTATTCATACTATACATTGGCAGGATATTATCAGAATCCTGCGCTGATTACTGATTATGCCAACTATTCTACCCTGGATGGTCTCTATGGCAAGAACAGTACCTACGATGATGTGCTCGACCAGGTGGAGAAGGATTTCTCTGAGGCGATGACACTCCTCCCATCCCGTGATGCTGGTGGTGAGTGGGCAAAGGGCCGTGCTACCTGCGGTGCTGCTGCCGGCTACTATGCCCGCACTCTGATGCAGCGCCACAAGTATAGCGATGCGCTCGCTGTACTCAAGGACATCATGAACAAGAAGTATGGCTCTTACAAGCTGATGGCCAACTATGGCGACAACTTCCGTGAGGGTTCTGCTTACGAGAACAATGCCGAGAGCCTCTTTGAGATTCAGTATCTCGACTACGGTTCACAGGGTGTGGATGATGAGTGGACTCCTGTTAATACCAGTCCTAACGCTACACAGGGTCATGCCGTAGAGTCTAACTTCGCTCCTGGTAGATTCGGTGGTTGGGCAGACCTCTCTGCATCTCCATGGTTGTACAACCTCTTCAAGCAGGAGCGTACCACAGCTGGTAAACTGGATCCACGTCTCTACTGGACCATCGGTACCTACGAGAATGATTGGGAAGGATTTGAGAATGGCAACGTGGCTTACACCACCCAGATGACGGCTACTGATACCATAGTAACCAACAATAACAATGGTGGCCTTCCTATCGCTAAGTGGACCAATTTCCGTACCAACCTTTATGATAAGGTGACAACCGGTCTTCATTGCGGTATCAACCTCCGTATGATGCGTTACTCAGACGTTTTGCTTCGTGCTGCAGAGTGCGAGAACGAGGTGAACGGTCCTACACAGCAGGCTATCGACTGGATTAACCAGGTTCGTGAGCGTGTCAACCTGAAGGATTTGAGTCTCTCAGACTTCGATACCAAGGATAAGCTCTTCGAGCAGATTGCTAATGTAGAGCGTCCAAAGGAGTTCGGTTGCGAGTATGGTCGTGGTTTCGATTTGATTCGTTGGGGATTCTTCTATGATCAGGGTCGTTTGGCTCAGTTGAAGGAGCACGGAACCTTCCGCCGTTCTATTTATAATGTCAAGGAGCCTGTAAGCTACTCTATGGTAGGTGCTGACCCTCAGGTGAAGAGCTCTTACGATACATACGTACCAGGTCATGAGTTCTTGCCTATCTATCAGGGCTTGCTGAACGACAACCCTAACCTGACAGGTAACTCGGCTAATACGAATACAGATAACTCAACCGATTTCTTCGGAAGAGGTTGGACTGTTCATCCTGTAGTAAATTTGAGCAAGTAACAATATTCATGATCATATAAAATAGAATAACAATATGAAACACCTAAATAAATTAGCATCTGTCTTCTGCGTAGCAGCCATGGGCTTGACTGCGCTGACAGGATGCGAGGGAAGTGACATGTTTAGTGTCAACTCTCCTGATTGGCTTTCTGAAAAGATTGACTCAATCGAAAAGTCAAAGGTTTCAACCGAGGAGGTGCTCGTGGGTATGAACGAGGATGTTTATACAGTGGGTAACACAGATTTCTCTTCAGGATTCTGGAGTTCCTTCTCAAAATATTATGTGGTTCAAGACAACCAGAAGTGGAATGCTGTGTTCAATCTGAACATCAATCCTTCTGCGACTAACACCTATAAGAACTTCGCCCTCATCATCACCAATGATGTGGATCGTGGCGGAACAGGTTATACCGAGTATGGTGCTATCCGTTTTGATAACCAGCCAAGCGGTAACTCTGAGTGGGGTGACCATATCGACAGAAGCTGCGTGCAGAGTAATCTCACCTTTGAAACTGATACAGACAAGGGTGTAGATAAGTTGGGTGGTAAGGTAACATTGACGGTTGACCGTTCCCGTGTAGATACTTTCATGGTGAAGATTACCAATGGTACTGTTACCAAGACCTACATTCAGCCATCTAAGATTGCTAATCTGAATGCAGACGAGAGCAATACCAACATCCGCTGCTTCCTGGTTCCTGAGGGATCATTCATTGATTTCCAGCAGAGCAACGTAGAACCTATCGGCGGATATACATCTGCCCAGGATAAGGCTCCGGTTTCTATGGTGTTGAACAATGTTCCTGCCGAGGTTGACAAGGGTACAACGCTCGAAGAGGCGATGCAGAATGTTTCTGCTACGGTTACCTTCGAAGAGGGTGTGACCAAGGTGATTCCTGCCAGCGAACTGCTCTTCTCTGCCATCAATGATATGGATGAGGTGGGTGAAAAGACGCTCATCGCTATCTATAACAAGACTTTCAAGGGTGAGAATGCGGCTACTCCTATCGTTGCCAATGCAAAGTTTAATGTAGTGGCTGGTATCAAGACTATTACTGTTACTCAGGCACCAACCCGCACCAACTACTACTATTATAACTCAGCTGCAGTTGATGGAGTAAATCATACTTTGGCTTTCGACCCAACAGGTATGGTGGTTAATGCTACATACGTAGAGGGTGAACCTGGTGTCATTGACAACTCTAAGTTGACTTTCTCAAGAATCCCTGCTACTGCGGGTAAGCACGAGGTGACTATCACTACAGAAAACGGTCGTACTGCTACTGTAGAAGTAAATGTGGCTGAGTCTGCTGTCAAGGCGGTTACTCCTACTCCGGTTTCTCTCGGTGCTGAGGATTGCTCTACTGCCTGGTGGACAGAATTTACAAAGGATATGAAGATTCCTGCTGGTGAGACATTCGAGTTCAACTTCACCAACTATTCTAGCGGTGCAGGCAACTGGAACAACTATGTGCTCATCCTCCGCAAGGCTGATTTGGCAGAATACGCTGTGGTTCGTGCCGATAACTATGGTTGGGGTAATGGTTATGCTGCTTGTACTCCTATCGGAACACAGGGTGATTGGGCTACCTGGCTCGCAACCATGAACGGTGCAAAGGTAAAGATGTTTGTAACCAACTGTAACAATGGTACTGCAGATGTTCAGGCTATCGTAACGGGTAATGATGGCAGCGTAACAGTACAGAATTACTTGGGTATCAACACCATCGACCCTAGTGACCTGAATGTGGCATTCACCGTTGATAGCAGCCATTTGAAGTTCGGTTCAGCTTCTGCCCGCAAGCACTATACACGTGCTCATCGCAGATAAGATTTTTCTGAAATAGTATAAAAGGCATGACTTATGTGAAAACACGTTTCCACGTAGGTCTGCCTTTTTGCTTAATTTTCAAGGCTTTCTTAGTCTTAGAATAAAAGCAATCAATTAACAAGTATCATTCATGAAGAAATTATTACTCTCAATGCTGGGCCTTGCTGCTATTGGCGCAAGTGCCCAGACACAGGTCGGCGATAACGACCTGACGAATGCTTATACATCGAGATCATATAGTAAGCGTGTGGTTTGCCACGACCCATCTATTGTGGTGGATGACATCACCAATCCTAGCTCGCCTACCTATTATATATATGGCTCTCACCTGGGTAGAGGCAAGACTACTGCTGCCAAAAACTACCAGGAATGGTCCACATTCAAGGCTGGCGAGGAAGCTACCGGCAATGTAAACAGCCTCTTTGCCAACAAGCAGGGAACATTGGTCAACTATGCCAATGCTTATGCTTCTCATCTCATTACAGAGGTGAAGAACTGCAAGGGCGAAACCGTGAAGTTCGGCAACTTCAATGCCCACGGCTGGCAGTATAAGGGCAATAACGTAAAAGGCATGCAGTGGGCACCAGACATCGTATACAACAAGACCATGAAGAAATGGTGTATGTATATGAGTCTGAATGGCGAAAACTGGTGCTCTTCCATCGTATGTTTTGTTTCTGATAACATTGAAGGACCTTGGGTTTACCAGGGTCCGGTGGTGTTCTCCGGTTTCCAGGGTTCATACGCTCACAACTCATACGCTGCTGCGGATGACTGGAAGCATACCGACTATGCCATCGCCACTGGCGAAACCGCTCTTCCTACCCGCTATAAGATAGGCAAGAGTTGGGGAACTTATTGGCCAAACTGTATCGACCCATGCGTCTTTTATGACGATAACGACAACCTTTGGATGAGCTATGGCTCATGGTCGGGCGGCATCTTTATGATTAAGTTGGATAAGACCAATGGTCTCCGCGACTATACCTATACCTTCCCTTATGAGGTGAATGGCAAGACTACCACTCCGGGTGCAGCCAGCGCCAACTGTACCAGCGACCCTTACTTCGGTAAGAAGATTGCCGGTGGATATTACGTATCGGGCGAGGCAAGCTATATTCAGAAGATTGGCAAGTACTACTTCCTCTTCATGAGCTATGGTGGATTGACCAGCGATGGCGGTTACCAGATGCGCATCTTCCGTTCTGAGAATCCTGACGGACCTTTCGTAGATTGCTATGGCACATCGGCACTCTTCAAGAGTTATAAGATGAACTATAGTTCTACCACAGCCGACAACCGTGGCGTATTGCTCTTTGGCGGTTACCAGTGGGATGCCATGAGCGGTGCTGAGATTGCACAGGGTCACAACTCTGCGTTCGTTGACAAGCAGAATCGTTCTTTCGTGGTTTATCACACCCGTTTCAGCAATGGTGGCGAAGGTCATCAGGTGCGTGTTCATCAGCTCTTCCTCAACGATGAGGGCTGGTTGATGGCAGCTCCATTCGAGTTTGACGGCGAGACCATCACCGATGAGGCGATTGCATCCAAGGCATCTATCGATGATGCCGACATTGCAGGCGACTATCAGTTCATGCGTCATCAGTATGGTCAGAATACCAAGGCAAAGGCTTTCGAGACACCAGTCAACATCACCCTCAATGCCGATGGAACCATCACTGGTGCTGAGAAGGGAACCTGGAAGCGTACGGCTGGTACTGATTACATCCACTTGACTATCAATAATGTAGTCTATCGTGGTGTGTTGGTGAAGCAGACTGTAGACTATACCAATATCCCAGCCATTGCCATCTCTGCTCTTTCATCATCAAGCGGAAGCCTGACCATGGGACAGAGTAATTTCACCTATCAGCAGGAGGTTTGGGCTGTAAAGGCAGATGCCAAGGCTGCCATCAAGTACACCCTCAGCAAGATGACATTGCCATTCTCTGACGGTGCCACTCTGAATGCGGCTCCTACTTTGCCTGTCCAGGGCAAGATGGGTGCGAATATTTCATGGAAGTCGAGCGATACTTCTATCTTGACCGATGAGGGCAAGGTGAAGGGTAAAGGCAAGGTCACCCTGACCATGACCATCAGCAAGGACGACTATGAGTATGTGAAGGATTATACCCTGAATATCGATGCTGATGCTGAGGAAAGTACTCCGGTTTATTATCCGGTATCATCGGTGAAGAATACTACTTCAGTCTGGTGGTCAAACTTCTCTCCTTACTATGATTTGAAGGCTGGCAAGAAGTTGCAATTCAAGTTCTACAACTATAGTAATATGGCTGAAGCATGGAACAACTGGTGCTTGGCTGCTGCTAAGATCAAGCGTGAGGATACCGGTTATGGATCCGATAAGGAGTACTTCGTTATCCGAAATGATTTCTTCGGATGGGGAGGAAGCCACAATGCTTCAGGATTCACCCACGATTTTGATACGAGCGACGATATGAGTGTATTCAAGAAGGATATGGATGGTTCCTTGGTTGATATGACTGTTAGCTTGACAGCAGCAGGCGTATTCAAGATGGAGTCAACCATTACCACCAAGGCAGGTAAGGTATATCATTATTCTTATACCACCACATTGGCAGACAAGCCTTCTAGGATTGTTCTCTTCTTCGTAAACGAAGGCTCTTACATCGATGGTTCAAGTCTTGTAGATACAGGCATTGCAAGCCCTATCATCTTCCAGAAGAAGACGGATGGCAAGTGGTACAACCTGGCTGGTCAGCAGGTAGACAAGAGCTACAAGGGTGTAGTTGTTGTAAACGGCAGAAAATTCGTGAACAAGTAAATCTCTTATATTTGAATTATATAAAAGATCAAATGAAGATATCTATAATACTATTGGGAGCAGCAATGTTCATTGCTGCTCCTGTTGTTAAAGGGGGTAGCGAAATGAAGGCGGCTGTTAACGCGAATGCCGAAATGAAGGCGCAGTTGGCTCCCCAGAACCCCCTTGTTGTGGATACACCGATGGTACACGACCCTGTGATGGCGTATGAGAATGGTAAGTACTATCTCTACTGCACGGGACATGGCATCACGCAGATGACATCCACCGACCGCAAGCATTGGACTTTAAGTAGGGAAGGCGTGCTGAAGAATCACGAGATTCCCGCCTGGACTCATGATAGTGTACCGGGCTTTGAAACCCATATCTGGGCTCCGGATGTTATCCGTTTCAAGAACAAATGGTATTTGGCTTATTCCTGTTCCACTTTTGGCAAGAATACTTCTGCCATCGGTTTGCTGAGCAATACCTCCTTATCTGATAAGGATGGATGGAAGGATGAAGGCTGCCTCATCGCCTCCAAGGGCGGTAGAGACAACTGGAATGCCATCGACCCGAACTTCATCATTGATGAGAAGGGAAATCCCTGGATGACCTGGGGATCCTTCTGGGATGGTATCCAGATGATTAAGTTGGATAAGAAGACGATGCATATGAAGAAGGGCGCCAAGCCTCAGACTATTGCCCGCCGTCATGCCGTAGGCGATGTATCGGCAGAACCGAATCCTACTTCCAAGTTTGCCGGCACCAATGCCATTGAGGCTCCTTTCATCATGAAGCATGGTGGTTATTACTATCTCTTCGTGAGCTGGGATTACTGCTGCCGTGGCATCAAGAGCAACTATCGTGTTGCCGTAGGCAGGAGCAAGAAGGTGGCTGGTCCTTATTTGGATAAAGAAGGCAAGGATATGCGCAATGGCGGTGGCACCCTGCTGCTGGAAGGCGACAAGAAGGAATATGAGGCGATGGGCCATTGCTCTGCCTACTCCTTCCCTGATGGCGATTACTTCTTCTGTCATGGTTACAGCGTACCGAAGAATGGCGCCAGCATTCTGGTTCAGAAGAAAATCAACTGGACGGCAGATGGCTGGTTGACGCTGGAATAGCCTCGATTTTTAAAACACGGACAAATTGAATTTGTCCGGCTCACTTGTCCGGCTGCTTGTAAATTATTGAAAGTTAAAGACTTATGAGCCGCCGGACAATTTGTCCGGACAAATTCAATTTGTCCGTGTTATTTTTTTTAGCCTAAAATATGTTAATATTATGGTGTTTTGACGATAGTCATAGCGATATTGCCTGAATGAAGTTGTTTTCTCTCGTTAAGAGAAATGGTGAGTTTTTGGCAAGAAAGCAATGAGTTTTGCCCCACAAAACTATGAGTTAGTTTCGTTAACATTTAGGGAAGTCTTGAAATAATCGGTTAAAAACTTGCTTTTCTCTTTGGTTTTTAGTAACTTTGTACCCGTTTTTGAAACGCTTATCATATTATGGTGAATTCACAAGAAACTTCTTCACCGGCTTGATGTTTATCCTGAGCATCTTCCTGCTCATCAATTATGCTTTCGGATAAAAGATAATAATCATTATAAAACAATGGCGGCAATCTGCATCACGCAGGTTGCCGCCAGTTGTTTGAGGATTTTATATTTTTGTCGTTAAATACCTGTTTGATATATAGATTTTTCAGAAAACATTTGGAGATTTCAATAAAAAGAAGTATTTTTGCATCAACAAATCCCACCACGCCTATTTACGATGCGTATTATGGTGGGACTTCGCTTTTTATATACAAAGGAGGCAATATATGACTACAAAAGAGAAACTTCAAGATTTGGTAGAAAGATACCAATACGCCAAGGATAAAGGACAACTTCAAAATGCTTCAGAAGCAACTATGAGAACATGGATAGATGAATTACTATCTGTGTTCGGATGGGATGTGCAAAATACTCACCAAGTCTTGACAGAACATTCTCTTGGAAAAGAAGAAAAAGAAAAGCTGAATCAAATTGGCTCAACTAATACACGACCGGATTATACGCTTGTCAATGGTAGTGTTATGTTGGCTTTTGTTGATGCCAAAAGAAATAGTATTGACATAAAGAATGCTAAAGATATAGCCTTTCAAATTCGTTCTTATGGTTGGTCTATTGGCGCACCATTCTCTATCGTAACGAACTTTGAAACTCTTGCTATTTACGATTGCTCTCCGATGCCTAAAATCGAAGATTATGCCAATATTTCGAGAATCTATTTCTTGAAATGTGATGAATATGTAGATAAATATGAGATTCTTAACAGTTTTCTGTCAAGAACAAATGTCATAGCAGGAAATCTGAAATATGTTGCAAAGAAGGCAAACAGTCTCGACGAAACATTCTCGAAAATGTTGGGAGATATTCGCAAGAAACTTGCCAAAGCCATTCTTAGAGACAACAATGTTGAAAACATTAAGTCTCTCAGTTCTTACGTACAGACCATCATCAACCGTGTTTTGTTCATAAGAGTTTGCGAGTCTCGTGGATTAGAAAAGGATGGATTGCTGAAAGATTTTGCACAAAATGATTTTTGGGCAAAGTTCAAGACTTGCTCCTACGTAGATTTTTTCGACAGGTATGACGGGCCGTTGTTTAAAAAGAAAGAAGACATACAAAGTCTGAACATTGGAAACGATGTATTTGCTGACTTTATCAACTGTCTGTATTATCCATCGCCATATCAGTTCAACGTGATTCCTCTAAAAACATTGAGTGATATTTATGACTTATATCTCAGTTATCAACTTACAGTAAAAGATGGAGAGGTGGCAGATGAGTTGAAGGCAGAATTCAAGAAAAGCAATGGTGCCGTTACGACTCCGTCAAAACTAGTTGGTCAGGTACTTCAATCAACCATGCCAGACTCATATATGAGCAACCATACGGCTTCTCAGCTTTTGACGTTGAAAATTATAGATATAGCTTGCGGCAGTGGTGTATTCCTTGTTGGAGTATATGATTATCTTGTAAAAAACATAGAGGAAAAGATTCTAGAAGGAGATGATTTTCCACAGGAGTACTATACCATTTTAGATGATAAAGTCATCTTGACCATTGAGGGAAGGAAAGCCGTCATCAACAATTGTATCTTTGGAGTTGACATCAACCCTGAAGCTGTAGAGGTAGCTAAACTATCACTTTCCTTAAAGTTGATAGACAACTATCAGCCAAAGGATTTTGATACAGTAGGTCTTCTTGGTTCTCAAATATTATGTGGTATTGGTGCAAATATCAAATGTGGTAATTCTCTCGTAGGAGGCGACATCAATTCTATCTGCCCATCCATCATCAATGATTTACCTCAAATAGAAGCAACAAATGCGTTCGATTGGGCAACGGAATTTCCTGAGGTATTCGACAATGGCGGCTTCGACTTTGTTGTTGGCAATCCGCCGTATGTGGAAGTCAAGAATTACAATGTAGGCTTGCCATGTATGGCCTCATATATCAAAACGGTTTATCATTCCTGCAAGAATGGAAAAATAGACCTGGCCATTCCTTTTATAGAGAAAGGAATTGGTATATTGAATGATAAAGGTCGGTTAGGGTATATCATACAAAAACGATTCTTCAAGGATCAATATGGGAAAAGTGTGCGTAAATATTTAACCGACACGAACCGATACTTACTCAATGGCATTTACGACTATGAGGAGAACGATTTGTTTGCTGGCAGAACAACATATGTAGCCATTGTTGTATGCGATAAGAATCCAGCTAACAACAGAGATGTCTGGTATATCAATTCAGCTGATTCAACCAGGAATCAACTCTTGGCAGCTGAAACATTAAGCGAGACACCTTGGAATTTTGAGAGTGCTCACCTCAATGCCTTGCGATTGAAACTATCCAAGGATTTGGGCACTTTGCAGGATATATGCCATGTAAAAGTTGGAGTACAAGTATTATGGAATGATGCCTTTCAGATTGTAGCAGAAAAGATAGCTGATGGCTTCATTTATGGTCACTCAAAGATAGACAAGAACATCGTTGTAGAGTATGATGCCTGCAAGCCTCTGCTATGCAATGAGCAATTTGCTCCTTTGACAAAACGTAAATATCAGACATTTGCTTTGTTTCCATACGAAGTATCTGATAATAGTGAAGTTACAGAATTGAGTCTCAGCGAATACTCTGCCTTATATCCTAAGGCTGGGGCATATCTTGCCAATCACAAAAAGCTGATTTGTGAGAATGTACAGACATTGCCGGAAAAGAACAATTCGTATAATGGAAGAGAGCATTGGCATCTGTTTACACGTGCTAACAACCATGGTGCCATCTACCAGAAATTGTGTGTACCAATGACTGCACAATACCCACAAGCAGCAGTAGTCTTGGACAAACATATATATTGTGACAATGCGAATATGTTCTTCATCCAAATAGACGATGTAAATGAGACTAAGCTGTATGCCTTGGCTGGTATCATCAATTCCACGATATTCAGTACATTTGCCCGAGCCATCGCTAACCCACAAAGAGGAGGGTACTTCAAGTTTAACAAGCAATTCTTAGACCCTGTACCTGTTCCTGCAAAAGCTTTCTTGACATGCAATAAAAACATCAGGAAGCTCGCAAACATAGCGAAACGGATAGAGCAAATCAACGAACAGATCAAGGCGAGTGTTGGTGGACAAATTTCCGGTTTGGAACTGTTAGTCAAAGACCTTTGGAAAGAGCTGGACGAGCTATGTATGAAGCTATATGGCATCAAGAGTCCAGAAGACAAAGCATTGTTAAATTCCGTAGTACGAAAAGACAGAAATCCTTATGGACAAGAAAGTTAATTCACTTATCAGAAAATATTCAGACAACGAGCTTTTACTCAACAAGCTCGTTGTCTCAGCTTTTGTGTATTGCAATAGCCTCATAGTCAATGAAGGCTATCTTGCTTCATACATAGCAGAAAAGAAAGATGGACTTGATGAAGACATCGCTATATTAAGTAGCAAATGCTCCGTAGAAGATGTCATCAACATCTTTGAACTTGCTATTCCGAAAGAAGAAAAAACAGCAAATGGTGCAGTATATACCCCTAAGTACATACGTGACTATATCGTCAGCCACATCGTGCATTCCACCAAGAAGCCATTGGAGTATTGCCTATGCGCAGATATATCCTGTGGCTGCGGTGCTTTTCTTTTCACCCTTTTGGAAACGATTCACGAATGTACAGCAATTCCTTATAAAAAGATACTTCATCATCTTTATGGTATTGATATAAGCTCTACGAGCATAGGGCGTGCAAAAATACTATTGGCACTAGTTGCATTGAAAAATGGGGAAATCGTATGTGAAGAGGACTTCAGGCTATATTGTGGCAACAGTTTGACTTATGACTTCAAGCAGATGCCGGAGGTAGCTGAAAATTCCGGTTTTGATATCATAGTAGGCAATCCGCCATATGTACGCTCAAAGAACATTGATGCAGAAACGAAGAAAAGTCTCCCGCTTTGGAGTACCTCTAAGATAGGAAATGCAGATCTGTATATACCTTTCTTCGAGATAGGTATGTCGTTATTAAGTCCAAAAGGACTCCTTGGCTATATCACGGTAAATACATTTTTTAAGAGTGTCAATGCTCGTGCCTTACGCAAGTATTTCAGCGAGAATTACTTTTCTCTAAGTATAGTTGATTTTGGGGAACAATTGGTTTTCAAGAAGAAATTGGCTTATACCTGCTTGACTTTTCTCTCTGCCGAGCGTGACGATTCGCTGAAGTATGTTAAGGCAGATATTGCAGAAGTTCAAGAACAGAAGAATTTTGTCTATAGTCACATTAAATATTCCATACTCGACAATCATCGTGGGTGGAATCTCAACAAGATAGATGTGCTGGAAAATATCCGACTGATAGAGAATGCAGGGGAAGCTCTTGGAGATAAATATGTGATAAAAAATGGAATTGCGACACTGGCAAACAATGTCTTTATTTTCCGTCCAATCAAATCGGATGCAAAATACCATTATCTGGTGAGAGATGATATGGAATATCCTATAGAGAAAGGAATTTGCAGGGACATCATCAAACCAAATATCCTAAAAACAGAAGCAGACATTCCTGAGAAAGAAGAGAAGATAATCTCGCCATACGACTCAGATAATAACGTGATAAGTGAGGATATCTTCATTCAGCATTATCCATGTGCCTACAGATATTTGTCTGCCTACCGCGAGACTCTCGATGCCCGTGACAAAGGCGAAGGAGACTATGGAGCATGGTATGCATTCGGACGTACGCAAGCTATCTCTGATAGTGGCCGTAAGCTATTGTTCCCATATATGAGCGATTTACCACACTTCGTCTATACTTCACAGAAAGACATGATGATATATTGTGGATATGCCATATACAGCGACTCTGAGTTGGAACTTCTCTTTCTGAAAAAAGTATTGGAATCAAGTGTTTTCGACTATTATATGAAAAATACCAGTAAGCCATACGCCACTGGATATTATTCGTATGCCAAAAACTATGTAAAGAATTTCGGATTATATCCGTTTTCTGAAGAACAAAAAAAACATATCCTCTCTTTGAAATCCAAGGAAGAAGTAGATAAGTATATCAAATCTATCTATCAAGTTGCAATGTAGAATTTCAAGTTGGTATTTTTATTGTTTGCATAAAAATAATTGGCGGCAATCTGCATCACGCAGGTTGCCGCCTTCTCATTTCTAACTAACTATCTATCAACTATTCAAAAATGTATCAATATATATCGGGTATATCCAGGGCTGATGCCCTGGATGTAGTTTGTTGTTTTAATCTTGGTGCTTACTTCAATCTGATGATGTTCAGAGAGCTAGCTGGAATCTCTACCGTAGCACCATTCTTCTCTGTAGTTACGTAGTTTTCTACAGGATAGATGTTGGTAGGATTGTC
>CAKQCH010000033.1:0-25247 GCA_934216735.1 uncultured Prevotella sp. | reverse complement strand
GTCTCAGCAGCAGCCTCTGCAGCAGCAGCGGCAGCAGCAGCCTTCTTCTCAGCTACCTTCTTAGCGATTGCCTCGTTCATCTTCTTCTCAGCCTCGAGCTCCTTAGCAGCAGCTTCCTTCTTAGCCTTAGCGTCGCCCTCGCGAACAGCAGAAGCCTTAGCGTCCTTGCCATTCTTCCAAGCGTCGAAACGCTTCTGAGCCTCAGCATCGTCGAATGCGCCCTTCTTAACGCCACCCTTGAGGTGCTTCATCAAGTAAACGCCCTCGCCCTTGAGGATGTTGCGAACTGTGTCTGTTGGCTGTGCACCTGTCTCTACCCAGTAGAGTGCGCGCTCGAAATTCAAATCTACAGTAGCTGGATTGGTGTTTGGATTGAATGTACCAATCTTCTCAGTAAATTTACCATCACGTGGTGCTCTAACGTCAGCGATAACGATGCTATAGAAAGCATAGCTCTTACGACCGCCGCGCTGCAATCTGATCTTTGTTGCCATTTTTTAAATCTTAATTTTAATTTAATTTATTAATGAGGTTTGAATTTTATGCTGCCATCTCGTGACAGCGGCTGCAAAGGTACGAAGTTTTATCCGTACCAACAAATATCTTGCTTATTTTTAAGCTTTTTTATCGGAACAACGCTGTCTGGGCTGTCATTCCGCTAAAAAACTATCTGATTCGGTCGGCTGCTCTTACCAGCTTCTCGTCGTCACTCACGCCCTTGCGTGCCATCAGCACGAGGATGAGAGCTACGAGTGGAAGGCAGGATGCAAACTGGAAGTTCGTGGCGCCCTCTACCTCTGGAATCGGAATGATGCTGAATACCATCAGAAGATAGTCAACATACCAGAGTCCTGTAAACAGAGAGGCGATGGAACACAGGTTCATCTGCAGCTTGCGGTTTTTGTAGAGAAATACCGTTGCCAGCGAAATCACTGCCGATACGGCGAGCAGAAGGAACAATGGCAGGCAGGTGGATGAAACACTGATGCCACTGTCGCCGTTCACTACGCCCAGGTTGTAAACCAGACTGTCTGCCCCCATGCCAGAAGCGCTTACACTGGCGATGGGAAGAAACAGACAAACTGCATAGGCAATGACAGCCAGAATCAAGAACAAGCTCTGTTTACGCTGTATCATAACTTACCTGATTTTAGCGTATTAGAAAGCAGGCTCCTCCTGGTTGTGAACAGGCATGCTAGGATCACGCCAGTAGATGCTCTTCTCGATGAACTCCTCTGTAGCAATCAAAGTTGGCTTTGGCAACTTCTCATAGAAACGAGAGATTTCAATCTGCTCACGGTTCTCGAATACCTCCTCCAATGAGTCGTTGTAAGAAGCGAACTCAGCGAGTTTCTTGCTCAAGTCCTGCTTAATCTCCAGCGAAATCTGGTTAGCTCGCTTGGCGATGATGGCAACACTCTTGTAAATGTTATGCGTATCATCACAGAGGTCCATGATGTTACGGGTAACTGTGTTAACTGGTGCTTTTGATTTCTTGTAATCCATAATTTATAGTACTATATATTTTTTAACCTTGTTTTCCACCTTATTATATATAGGTGGCATTTACCTTCATTAATTCTGTCCTGCCAGTCGTTCGAGGGTATCTTCCGGATGAGCCTTCTCGAATTCCTTGCATTTCTCGATGTATTTCTCGGCAGTGGCACGTTCCTTTGAATCCGGATACTCGTTGATGAAGCCGTAGCACTCATCCTCTGCATCCTGGTAACGCTCCAGCTGCTTGCTCTCCACACTCATCTTGGCAAGCTCGTACTTGCTCTTCATGATGAGGGTAGCAAACTCCTCGCGCTTGTTGCTGTAAGGATAGTCCTTCAGGGCGTTCTGCGCCGTAACGATGCACGCCTCGTAGTTGTTGCCACCCTCGGTGCAGTTGCCAAAGTAGGTTCCCATTCCGAAGTAGAGGCTGGCACTCTTGTACTCCTTCTCTACCAGCAGATCCTGCAAGGCATAGAGGCGCTCGGTAGCCTGAGCCTTGAAACGGGCATCAGGGAAGAGGTCGAGATACTCCTGGAATGCAGAGATGGCCGTATAGGTGGTACTCTGGTCGAGACGTGGCTCCGGAGCATTCTGGAAGAGGCTCTCGCCCACGAAGTACTTCGCATTCTCAGCATACAGTCCCTTAGGATAAGAAGAATAATACTTCTTGAAATACTCAGAGGCTGTTTCGTAGTCCTTCAAACCATATTCAGCCATCGCCAGCATATAGAGACACTCCTCGCCCTCGGTAGAACCCTTCTTCATGGTCACTACATCCTGCAGGAGAGGAATAGCACGAGAGTACTTGCCCTGAGCAAAACATTGCTTGGCATACTCGTACTTATACGATGGTGTTGCTGCCTTGTACACCTGGTTATATTCGTTCGCACAACCCGTCATGAGAAGTGCTGCGCAAGCTGCAATTATTACTGATTTCTTCATATTTTTCTAATTGTGCATGCAAAGTTACGGATAATTAGCTAATTATCAAAAGAAAAAATACATTTTTTCGCAAATAATTAATCTTTATAACGATTAATGCCGTTTTTTTTGTATTTTTGCACCTTGAAACAGAACTTTTCAGCAGAAAAAGCACTGTTTTCGATGTGAAACGTTTAAGTTCAAGATAAATTATGGATTTCAAGATTACTTCGCAATATAAGCCTACGGGCGACCAGCCGCAGGCCATCAGACAACTCACCGAAGGCATCCAGCAGGGCGAACCGGCACAGGTGCTCCTAGGCGTTACCGGTTCGGGTAAAACCTTCACCGTTGCCAACGTCATCGCCAACGTGGGAAAGCCTACGCTGATATTGAGTCACAACAAGACGCTCGCCGCACAGCTCTATCAGGAGATGAAGGGATTCTTCCCCGAGAACGCCGTGGAGTATTACGTCTCCTACTACGACTACTATCAGCCGGAGGCCTATCTGCCTACCACCGACACCTACATCGAGAAAGACCTCGCCATCAACGACGAGATAGATAAGCTCCGCCTCGGTGCCGTCTCGGCGCTGCTCTCGGGCAGAAAGGATGTCATCGTGGTTTCTTCCGTTTCGTGCATCTACGGTATGGGCGGACCGGTGGCAATGCAGGAGAACATCATCAAGATTCAGAAGGGGCAGCGGATTGACAGAAACGAGTTCCTCAGAAAACTGGTGGATGCACTCTACGTGAGAAACGACATCGACCTGCAGCGTGGCAACTTCCGAGTGAAAGGCGAAACCGTAGACATCTACATGGCTTACAGCGATAATGTGCTGCGCGTTACCTGGTGGGATGATGAGATTGACGGCATTGAGGAGGTGGATTCCCTCACCTACCACCGCCTAGCCTCGTTCGATATCTACGAGATTTATCCTGCCAACCTCTTCGTCACCACGAAGGAGCAGCAGGAAAGTGCCATCCGCATGATTCAGGACGACCTGGTGAAACAGGAGGATTATTTCAAGAGCATAGGCGATGGAATCAAGGCGCAGCGCATCAAGGAGCGTGTGGAGTACGATATGGAGATGATCAAGGAACTGGGCCACTGCTCGGGAATTGAGAACTATTCCCGATATTTCGACGGCAGACATCCGGGAGAACGCCCTTACTGTCTGCTCGACTTCTTCCCGAAGGATTTCCTCCTGGTGGTAGACGAGAGCCACGTGAGCATTCCGCAGATTGGTGCGATGTATGGCGGCGACAGGGCGAGAAAGCAGAACCTCGTGGAATATGGATTCCGATTGCCTGCCGCCTTCGACAACCGTCCGCTGAAGTTCGAGGAGTTCCATAATTTGATTCATCAGGCCATCTACGTAAGTGCTACCCCGGCCGATTACGAGCTGAGGGAGGCGGAAGGCGTAGTGGTAGAACAGCTCATCCGTCCTACGGGATTGCTGGATCCGGAGATTGAGGTTCGTCCGAGCGAGAACCAGATTGATGACCTGCTCGATGAGATTCTGACCCGAACGCATAGAAACGAGCGTGTGCTCATCACCACCCTGACCAAGCGAATGGCGGAGGAGCTGACCGAGTTCCTGCTGAACCATAACGTGAAGGCTGCGTATATTCACAGCGATGTGGCTACGCTCGACCGAGTGAAGATTATGAACGATTTGCGAGCTGGCGTATATGATGTGCTGGTGGGCGTCAACCTGCTCCGTGAGGGTCTAGACCTGCCTGAGGTTTCGCTGGTAGCCATTCTTGATGCTGATAAGGAAGGATTCCTGCGCAGTCACCGTTCGTTGACCCAGACAGCCGGCCGTGCTGCCCGAAACGTGAACGGCAAGGTGATTATGTATGCGGATAAGATTACTGACAGCATGCAGAAGACCATCGACGAGACGGCTCGCCGAAGAAGCATCCAGTTGCAATATAATGCTGATCATGGAATTACGCCAAAGCAGATTCAGAAGGCGATTACTTCTGCCCTGCCTATGAGTAAGGAGGAGGAAGCTGCTTCCGGAGCAGCTGCTATTAAGAGCATCAGGGGTGCTCAAGGCGTTACTGGCGTCAAGGGAGCCGAAGGTTCTAAGCAGCGTGTCTACATCGAGCCGGATAGTGCCACGATGGTTGCCGACCCTATCGTCCGCAGCATGAGCAGGGAGGAATTGGAGAAGAGCATCGCCAATACCACTGCCCTGATGAAGCAAGCTGCCAAGGACCTCGACTTCATGCAGGCTGCGCAGTATCGTGATGAAATCATACGATTGCAGAAGGAACTGGATGAGAAAGTGTAACGAAAACTCTGATTTCTGCAAAATTGCAGAAATGAAGATAGAAAGCACCTATTCATATTACCCTTAAGGATAAATATATTTAGCCTTAAGGCAAAAAATAAATACCCTTAAGGCTAAATTTATTTTGCCTTAAGGGTATCTTTTTATCCATTTGCTCCATTCTTTATGATTGTAAAGATAGCATCAAAAAACACTATCTTCTAAAGATGGCTTTTCATTTAAAAGATTGCTTCCTTATTCAAAGGAAAGCTTTTTCAGGCGGGTGCGTAACTGCTCAGCCTCGCTCTTCCTTATCGAAAGCTTGATGGTACATGTATTATCGAATGTCTGGTCCACGATGCGGGGATTCATCTCCTTTACAATCCTCATCACATCATTCATCATCGGATAGGTGAAATCGTAGGTCACGATTTCCTCCACCTGCTGCGTCACCTCCTCGCAATGCGCCAGGGCGTCTATCGCAGCTTCACGATAAGCAACAATCAAACCGCTGGTGCCCAGTTTCACTCCTCCGAAATAGCGGATTACTACGATGAGAATATCCGTCAATTCGGCTTTCGTAATCTGACCCAGGATAGGCTTGCCTGCCGTAGACGAAGGCTCGCCGTCATCATTGGCACGGAATTCTGTGCGCTCGGGACCCAGCATGTAAGCATAACAACAATGTCGGGCATCGTAATATTTCTTACGGTACCCGGCAACAATCTCCTTCACCTCGTCAACTGTAGTAACGTGGTGAGCAAAGGCGAGAAACTTACTCCTCTTCTCGGTGTAATATCCCTCGCCCACTGTATCTGATATGGTCTTGAATTCGTCAATCATTAATCCAACTTGTGAATAATCAATCCGCTACGCAACTTAGGCTCAAACCAGGTTGCCTTTGGCGGCATAATCTTGCCACTGTCTGCAATGTCCATAATCTGCTGCATGGTAACTGGATGCAAGGCCAGCGCCATCTTCATCTCGCCACTATCCACACGGCGCTTCAACTCGCCAAGTCCACGAAGACCGCCCACGAAGTCGATGCGCTTGTCTGAACGCAAGTCCTTGATGCCCAGAATGTCGTCGAGAATCAGACGGGATGAGATATCTACATCGAGCACGCCGATTGGATCCTCATCATCGTATGTTCCCGGCTTGGCAAACAAACCGTACCACTTGCCGTCCAGATAAACGAGGAATGAATGCAGCGCTGCTGGTTTCAGAATATCCAGGCCAAACTGCTCGATAGCTGCATCAATGTCAAACTTCTCGTAGCAAGGGATTCCCTCCTCATCGCCAGATACGTTTACATTAATCGCATCAATCTCGATTACCTCGAAGTTCTTGGTCAATGCATCGAGGAATTCTTCTGAAGTCAAGCCATTCAAATCCTTCACCACACGGTTGTAATCGAGGATGGTCAACTGGCTTGCCTGGAAGCAGACAGCCATGAAATAATTGTACTCCTCCTTGCCGGTATGGTTAGGATTCTGCTTCGCCTTCTCAGCGCCCACCAGGGCTGCGGCAGCCGAACGGTGATGGCCGTCGGCGATGTAGAGGCTAGGCATCTTGGCAAATTCAGCCGTGATGGTAGCGATGTCCTTATCGTCGCTGACAATCCAGAACTGGTGGCGAAAGCCATCGATTGGGGCGATGAAATCATACTCAGGTTCTGTTGCCGCATAGCGCATCAGAATTTCATTGAGCACGGCGTTATCAGGATAAGCGAAGAAGACTGGTTCGATGTTGGCGTTGCAGACACGAACGTGCTTCATGCGGTCCTCTTCCTTGTCACGGCGGGTGAGCTCATGTTTCTTGATGACGCCCGTCATGTAATCATTCACGTAGGCACCTACCACCAAACCATATTGGGTCTTGCCGTTCATGGTCTGTGCATAGATGTAATACTGTTCTTTATCATCCTGCTTCAACCAGCCGTTTTCCTGGAACTTCTTGAAGTTCTCTGCAGCGCTTTCGTAAACGCGAGGGTCATATTCAGAAGTACCCGGCTCGAAGTTGATTTCAGGTTTAATAATATGATAAAGGCTTTTCTCGTTGTCGCCAGCCTCGGTGCGAGCTTCCTCAGAATCGAGGACATCGTATGGACGAGACTCAACTTGCTCAACAATACTTTTAGGAGGTCTTACTCCCTTAAAAGGTTTTACTATTGCCATAATGTTTTATTTTATAATTAATATTTGAATGTTTCTAAAGTAAGATAAACAATAAGATAACAAGGATTTCCTTCTTTTTAAAAAGATAAAAAGCCCATAAAGGGCACTAGCTAAAGCACCCTCTATGAGCTCTCTTATATCCTAAATTTTATTTGTTTACTTGATATTTTGTGCAGCCATCAGCAAAGAACGCATTGATCTGCTTAGCTGCGGCAATACCGGCATTGATGTTAGCCTCGGCTGTCTGCGCACCCATCTTCTTTGGGGTTGAGAAGTAGCGACCCTCGAACTTGGCGAAGTCGGCATCAGCATCTGGCTTGATATCGGTGATGAACTTCAAGTCCTCACGCTCAGCGAGAAGTTTCAGGAGCTCAGGCTCATTGATTACCTCCTTGCGGGCAGTGTTGATAAGAATACCGCCCTTAGGCAACTGGTTCACGGTCTTATAGTCGATGCTCTTGATGGTCTCTGCAGTAGCAGGGATATGAAGAGAAACGATGTCGCAAGTCTGGAACAACTCATCCTGAGATTTCACGGCGTGAACACCGGCAGCCTCAATGACATCAGCTGGGCAGAAGGCATCATAGGCAGCTACCTCCATGCCGAAACCCTTGGCGATGCGAGCCACGTTGCGACCCACATTACCGAAAGCCAGAATACCCAGCTTCTTGCCCTTCAACTCAGAACCAGCCTTACCATTGTAGAAATTACGAACGGTGAAAACCAGCAAACCGAATACCAACTCGGCAACGGCGTTGGAGTTCTGACCAGGAGTATTCTCAGCCACTACGTTGTGAGCAGTAGCAGCAGCCAGGTCGATGTTGTCGTAGCCTGCACCGGCACGAACGATAATCTTCAGGTTCTTGGCAGCGTCGAGCACCTCGGCGTCGGCCTTGTCAGAACGGATAATCATCGCGTCCACATCCTTCACTGCATCGAGAAGCTGAGCCTTCTCTGTATATTTTTCGAGCAGCACCAATTCGTTGCCTGCTCCCTCTATTTCTTTCTTAATGCCCTCCACAGCAGCCGCTGCGAAAGGCTTTTCTGTTGCAACTAATACTTTCATACTTGAATCCTTTAAGAAACAATTATCATCAAGGATAACTATTAACTTTTAACTATAAACTGTTAACTATCAATTAGTGCTGTGCTTCAAAATCCTGCATTGCCTTGACGAGTGCCTGAACACCCTCCATGGTCTGTGCATTGTAGCAGCTGGCACGGAAACCACCCACTGAGCGGTGTCCCTTGACACCTACCATGCCACGCTCTGTAGCGAAGTCGAGGAATGGCTTCTCCAACTCCTTGTACTCGTCGTTCATCACGAAGCAGATGTTCATCAATGAGCGTGAAGCCTCTTCCACTGTACCCTTGAAGAGCTTGTTGCGGTCAATCTCAGCATAGAGCACCTCAGCACGCTCGTGGGCACGCTTGTCAGCAGCTTCCACACCACCGTTTGCCTTCAACCAGCGCAGGTTCTCCATCAGGGTGTAGATAGGAACCACAGGAGGCGTATTGAACATGCTGCCCTTCTCTACGTGGGTGCGATAGTCGAGCATGGTAGGAATCTCACGAGGAGCCTTGCCCAACATCTCATCCTTCACGATGATGACGGTAACACCAGCCATAGAGAGGTTCTTCTGAGCACCGGCGTAGATAGCGGTGTACTTAGAAACATCCACTGGACGGCTCATGATGTCTGAAGACATATCAGAAATCAATGGCACGTTTACGTCTGGATCTACACGAAGCTCAGTACCATATATAGTATTGTTGCTAGTAAGATGCAAATAATCACAATCAGCTGGCACATTGTTAGGCACCTGTGGGTAGAAAGTGTAGTTGGCGTCGGACGATGATGCGATCTCCACGACCTCACCAAAATGCTTCGCCTCTTTCATAGCCTTCTTAGCCCAAGTACCAGAATTAATGTAGGCAGCCTTCTTGATGAGGAAGTTGGCAGGAATCTGCATAAACTGCAGCGACGCACCACCACCAAGGAAGATTACGGAGTAACCCTCAGGAATGTCAAGAAGCTCCTTGAAAAGGGAGACAGCCTCATCAACAACTGGCTGGAAATCCTTAGCACGGTGGCTGATTTCCATCAATGAAAGACCTGAACCATTAAAATCCAAAATCTGCTTTGCTGTGTTCTCAATCACTTCGCGTGGAAGCATTGATGGACCTGCGTTAAAATTGTACTTCTTCATCTTTTTATGTTTTTATTTAAGTGATTTACGTATACGATTCCTGCTAGCAGGAAACTTACTTGCACAATCCACCCATATAGGATATTGAGTAATCCTCAAAGATGGATTTACGACTGCGAAATTACACATTTTATTTGAAACTACCAAATTTTCGTGCACATTTTTAGCGTTTTGCGCAAATTTCTTTCTTTTTGTTAGAGGTTTTAACATATTTCCCGTATATTTATGCAAGAAATTACGATTTATAATCAAAAAAGCCTCATCCGGAAACAGATTCCAAGATGAGGCTATTATTATTTGAAGAACTATCTCACTTCTTCCACAATGGTCTTCACACCCTTGATTTTCTCGCCCTTCACATTGTTCAGCACGCTGCGAAGCTTGGTACGGGAGATGGCTGCATAGGCGTAGCGGTCGTTCACATCTATTTTTCCAATCTCTGAAGAGTTCAGTCCGCCCTTCTTGCAGAGGAAGCCGAGGATGTCGCCCTTGCTGATCTTGTCCTTCTTGCCCTTACCTATATATAAGGTAGCCATCCTTGGCTTGGCTGGCTGCGGCAGCTCGTCAGCAGATGGAACTTCATAATCCTCTACCTCCGAATCCACGTACTCCGGAATGTGCTCCTCTGGACCCAACAGGAAGAAGGCTCTTCCGTGCGCTTCCCAGCGGGCTGTTCTACCCACACGGTGGATGTAGCCATCCTCGCTCTCCGGAATATGATAGTGGATGATGTTGTCGATGTCCGGAATGTCAAGACCACGCGATGCGAGGTCGGTGCTCACCAGGATATTGGCGCTGCCGTTGCTGAATCGGTAGAGTGATGCTTCGCGCTCCTTCTGCTCCAGTCCGCCATGGAAGAACGATGTAGAGAAGCCCTGCTCCACCAGATACTTGTTGGTGCGCTCCACACTGTCGCGATAGTTGAGGAACACGATGGTGCTCTGGTCGCCCAGACTGCGGAGAAGCAATCCCAGGCTCTCCAGCTTATCCTTCACCGGACTTTCCACCTTATATATATGTACACGGTCGGGCACCTGCTCCTCGTCCATACGGTAATCTATCTTATCCACCCTGCCCATGTGAACGAAGCGAGGAATCTCCTCTGCCTCGGTGGCTGAAAGCAGGAAGTGACGGCGCAAGCCCGGCAACTTCTTGATGAGTCGGCTCATCTCGTCCTGGAATCCCATCTCCAGACACTTGTCGAACTCATCAATGATGAGATATTTGATGTGGTAAGGCGAAAAGTTGCCCTTGTCCAGATGGTCGTTCAGTCGGCCCGGTGTTCCGAAGATGATCTGCGGGCGCACCTGCTTCATCATTCTATGCTCGTCCATCGCAGCCCTACCTCCGTAGCAAGCCATGGCTCTCAGTCCGCTGCCCATGTTCTTGAGCACGGTAGCCGACTGCAGTGCCAGCTCTCGTCCCGGAGTCACCACGATGGCCTGCGGCTCATCATCGGCAGCATCTACCAGTTGCGAAACCGGCAGCAGATAAGCCAGCGTCTTACCGCTACCCGTTGGCGAAAGCACCACCACATCCTGGTTGCCGTGCAGGATAGCGTTCATCGAATCCTGCTGCATTTCGTTGAGCTCAATGCCCAATTTATCTAAAATTCTATCTATCATATTTTTTATGCTAATCAGTTATAAAATCTAATCAGTTGTAAAATCCAATCTGTAATTTATTTCTGTTTCATCACCTTATCTATCTCATCAAACTCCTTGCCCATGTTCAGGTTCAGATAGATGGTATAGAGCGGAAATGCCCATTTGCCCTGTTCCTTCGGTTCCATTTCCCGATATTTCACCAGATAAGGCAGCGCCTTCTTGTAGTTTGCCTCCACCTGTTCCTTCACCTTGCGCGAATTGTGCGAATTCTTGTCCTGCTCCACGGCAAGATTGAAGTAGCAGATGCCTGCATTGTAATATGGGTCGCCCAGTTTCTGGTTCACTTCGATCACCTTCTTGCTCACCTCGATGCATTCCTGCAGCTTGCCCTGCTCCAGGAGCAGATTCGATTTGGCGGCAAGATACACGTCACTGTCGGGAACTACGGTCAGCGCCTCGTTTACCACCGTCATCGCTGAGTCAAGCTGGTTGCGCACCACGTAATACTCCACCAGTCGTGGGAAGAAGTAAGGGAAGGTAGGCACCCTCTTGAATCCTTCCTTCAGCGAAGCCACGTAGCGCGCCGTATCCTTTTCGAGCATATAGGTCTCGGCAAGATACTGCAACATATAATTATAGTGCACCGTATCCTTCAGCGCCTCGTAAGAATGATGCAGGGTTGCCTTCGGGTCCTTCATCTTGTAGCCGGAATATACAGCGTAATAGGCGGCTGTAGGCAGATGCTTGTCCTTCTCGCCATAGTTGCGCTGCTTGAACATCGGCTGACTGGCGCACTCGATGTAGCAGTCAAAGAACTTGTAGGCGTCGGGATATTTCTTTTTGTTCAGAAACCAAATGCCGCCGTTGTAGAGATTGGAACGGATATGAGCCAGATACTCGCTGTGACCCTTGCGGAACTCAAAATCCCTCCTGCCCTTCTTGTCGGGCGCAGTTTCTACGGAGTCATACTGAAACGCTACCTCGAAGAGCTGGCGGGTGTAGTTGAAGAGCTGCGCCGTATCGTATTTCTGCTTCAGATACAGCTTCTCGTTACCCTGCTCATACTGTTTGCGAACGGCATCGAAGTAAATCGTCCAGATTTTCCTGTTGGTACGGTTCGCCGAGTCGGCAAGCAGTTTCTTCATGCTTGCCGCCGCCTGGTCGAGATTCTTTCCCGCCTTCACCTGGTCCTTGGCTGTCTGAATCTCCTTCTTCTGAGCCGAAGCCGCCACGGGCGACATCAGCATCAGAAACATCAGCGCAAACGCCTTCCATATATTAACCTTCCTTTTCATCATTCATACTTTCTTTTTATGTGATATAATTCCCAAAGCTGCTTAAATAATATCTTCAGAACAGCTTTACTTGCTGCCATACTGGTAATAATACCAGTAAGTGTTGCCATACGTATCGTGCAGAGCCGACTGGCGTTCCACCGGATTGGCGTATTTCGCCTCCATGGCCTGGTAATCCTGATAGTCTGCATCCATCACGTTTTCGTGGTATTCGAAAATAGGATGACTGCGCAGATGGCAATAGAGCACCAGCGCCTCCTTGTAATGGGTAGGCAACTTGCCCGATGTAATATTGTAATGCTTGCCCACCTGCCTTACGAAATCGTCTATCTTACGGTCAAGCAAGAGGGCGCAGAGCTGGTAGTCAGCAGGAATCTTATACTTCAGATGATGCTTCACCATCCATGCCGACGGCTTGTTCATCCATCCCGGATACTTCCACATCATCGCCTTCACCGAGGTTCCGTTAGGCATCATCGCCTCGCTGCCACCCACCAGCGGATAGGTGAAGAGCTCGCTGCCCAACTGGCCTGTTTCGTTGAGGCAGGCGATGCGGAGCATCGTGAGCGACGAATCCGTCTGCAGCGATTTCCTGCCCACCTCTAATGCCTTTTCATACTGTTTTTCTTTCATCAGATGTTCCATCTTCATTCGCTCGTGGAAGAGCCTGTCGTTGTTGCCGATGAAGAGCAGGGCGATGGTCATCGCGAGCAGCTGGCTGATGTTGAGCCAGGAGTAACGCGAGAACCAGCCGAAGCTATGAGGCTCCTGCTCAAGCGGTTCCAGCTGGCGAACCACCCACATCACGCCGCCCCACACCAGCAGGCTGAATGGCAGGAAGAACCACCACCAGCCCAGGGAATGATGAACGTCGATGTCGTTCGGAACGTCGGTAATCAAAGCCAGCAACAGAAATGAAGGGAAATAAGTCAACCCATGGAAGCGGCGCTTCACGCGGGTTACGGCGTATGCTCCCAACTGAAGCAGAAAGCATACGGCGGTAATCAGCAGCGGCGCAAGCGTATAGAAATAGTCGGTCTTTCCATCCGACAGTACGTGCTGCCCCACGGCTAAGATGTCTGCCTGGTAACAAGCCAGGTAGGTATAACTGAATACGAAAAAAATGATAGCACAGGCGAAGCGCATCTTCGCCGTGCTATTCCTTTTATTACTCATAAATCAACATTTAATTTTTCTTGAGCACCAGTGCCGAACGTGCCGGCAAGTAAAGCTTCAGCCATTCCTTGCGGTCGTTCACGTATACAGGATCGTAGCTGGTAAGATGGGTCATCTCGTCGTCGTTCAGACCATTACCGCCAAATGCCTTGTTGTCGGTGTCGAGTACCACGCTGTAGGCTCCCGTAGGTACCAGGAATCCATAGTCGGTAAACGAGCGGGTTGGCGAGAAGTTGAACACGAAGAGCAGGTCGCCGCGCATGTAGGCGAGCACCTGGTCACCATCGTTGTGCCAGATTTCCACCACCGGTGTCTTGTTAAAGTTCTTTTCACTCTTGATGGTCTTGAGCATCTCCTTGTCAAAGTCGCCCAGATAATGGTAGCAGAGCTCGTGGTTGTCCACCAGGTTCCACTGTCTGCGGGCGTACTTGTAGCTCCATCCGTTGCCCTCGCGTGGGAAGTCAATCCACTCTGGGTGGCCGAACTCATTACCCATGAAGTTCAGGTAGCCGCCGTTGATGGTGGAGGCTGTGGCAAGACGGATCATCTTGTGCAGGGCGATTCCGCGGTGAACCATATCGTTCTCGTCGCCCTTCTTGAAGTGCCAGTACATGTCGGCGTCGATGAGGCGGAAGATGATGGTCTTGTCGCCCACCAATGCCTGGTCGTGACTCTCGCAGTAAGAGATGGTTTTCTCGTCGGCACGGCGGTTCTTGATTTCCCAGAAGATGCTAGATGGCTTCCAGTCTTCATCCTTCAGCTCCTTGATGGTCTTGATCCAGTAGTCTGGAATGTTCATCGCCATGCGGTAGTCGAAGCCGTAGCCGCCATCGGTAAACTTGGCAGCCAGTCCCGGCATTCCGCTCACCTCCTCGGCGATGGTGATAGCATTCTTGTTCACCTCGTGAATCAGGCAGTTGGCAAGGGTCAGATAGCAGATGGCATTGTCGTCTTCGTGACCATTGAAGTAGTCGCCGTAGTTGCAGAATGCCTCGCCCAGACCGTGGCTATAGTAGAGCATGGAAGTTACGCCGTCGAAGCGGAAACCGTCGAAATGATACTCGCTGAGCCAGTACTTGCAGTTGCTCAGCAGGAAGTGCATCACCTCGTCCTTTCCGTAGTCGAAGCAGAGGCTGTCCCAAGCCGGATGCTCGTGTCTGTCGCCCGGATAGAAATACTGGTTAGGGTCGCCGGCAAAATTGCCCAGACCTTCCAGCTCGTTCTTCACGGCGTGAGAGTGCACGATGTCCATGATGACTGCGATTCCGTTCTGATGGGCAGTATCGATGAGATCCTTCAGTTCCTCAGGCGTACCGAAGCGGCTGCTTGCTGCGAAGAAACTGCTTACGTGGTAGCCGAAGGAACCGTAGTAAGGATGCTCCTGGATAGCCATGATCTGGATGCAGTTGTAACCATCCTCAATGACACGTGGCAACACGTTTTCCTTGAATTCCGTGTAGGTGCCCACCTTCTCGGCATCCTGTCCCATTCCGATGTGGCACTCGTAGATGAGCAGCGGAGTGGTGCTAGGCTTGAAGGTCTTCTTCTTCCACTTGTAAGGTTCCGGGCTCCATACCTGTGCAGAGAAAATCTTGGTCTGCTCGTCCTGAACCACACGGTTGGCCCATGCAGGGATTCGCTCGCCTTCTCCGCCTTCCCAGTGTACCTTCATCTTGAAGAGGTCGCCGTGCTTCATCGCCTTCTCCGGCATCTTGAGCTCCCAGTTGCCTGTGCCCTTGATGCGCTTGGCGCGATATTTAGGCGATTCCTGCCAGTTGTTGAAGTCACCGATCAGATAGATGTCGGTGGCGTTAGGTGCCCACTCGCGGAACACCCATCCCTTCTCGGTCTTGTGCAGTCCGAAGTAGTCGTATCCGTTGGCAAAGTCGCTGAGCGTAATCTTACCGTTGCGGGTAAGCTGGCCCAGTTTCCAGAGTGCATGTTCATGACGGCCTACGATGGCTGGCTCAAAGTCTGCCAGGTATGGGTCGTTCTTTACCAGTCCTATATGTTTGGGTGCAGCAGCCTTCACTGTTTTCTTGGCTGCAGTCTTCTTGGCACAAGCCTTGGCTGCGGTCTTCGTGGCTGTTGTCTTCTTAGCTGAAGTTTTCTTTTCTGTTGCCATATATCATGATTTTAGATGGTTAGTACTATGTTGTTTTTCAGGGCAAGGGCGGCTTAAGCCTTTACCTTGAAGATGGCCTTGTGGATGTCACCCTTGCCGATGCATGGCTGATGACCGTCCTGTGGGAAGAAGATGGCAAACTGGCCTGGCTTGCAGGTTACCAGTGTCTGCGCCTTCACTCCTGGATACAGGGTGCAATCCTTTGCCTCGTTGTACTCCACCTCTGGCAGGTCCTTCACTGGAGAGTAGCCGTAGGTCTCCTCTGTGTTCAGCGGAATCTGGATGTCGATCATCTGGCGGTGAGCCTCGATGGTAGCCTCTTCCTCTGTCTTGCCGTGAGCCACGGCGATGTTTACGAAGAGGTCGCTGCCCTGGATAGGGTGCTTGCCAGTCTCCAACTTAGCGAGATCATTCTCCTTGATAAATTTCACTACTTCTGCGAAGAGTGGATTGAGAGAAACGTATTTCTCCAAATTGTCTAATGTATCAATTACCATAGTTTAATATATTATATTAATCTTCAAATCTTTTTCCGTTCTCATAAACGCCCTTGGCTGTTACCTGACCGTTGCGGTCTTTCTCCACGAATCTGCCGTCGCGGGCGTCCTTCTTGTAGTTGCCCTCAAAGCGCTTGCCTTCCTTGGTCTCCTCTATGCAGAAACCCTCGCGCTTGCCGTTGCGATAGACGCCCTTGAAGCGGTTGCCGTTGGCGTAGTGAATCACCACGTTGCCGTCTACATGACCCTTTCTGAATTCGCCCTCGTAGATGTCGCCGTTCTTCTTGGTCAACTTGCCCCTGCCGTTCTGCAGGTCGTCCTTCCAGGAACCTACGTAGATGTCGCCGTTCTTCCAGATGAAGGTGCCCTGTCCCGAACGCTGACCGTCGAGAAACTGTCCGGTGTATTTCGCACCGTTGGCTGAACGGAAGATTCCCTCGCCGGTGCGCTCGCCCTGGGCATAGTCGCCCTCGTAGACGTCGCCGTTGTGGAACTTGTAGATTCCCTTTCCGTCCTGGATGTCATCCTTCCAGTCGCCGATGTAGGTGTCGCCGTCAGCATACTTGAACGTACCTCTGCCTGAACGCTGGTTGTCTACCCACTGTCCGTCGTAGGTAGTTCCGTCGCCCCAGTCGAAGAATCCGTTTCCGTTCTTCATGTCGTTCATCCACTGGCCCTTATACTGCGCTCCGTTCGAGTAGGTGTAAGTACCCCTGCCCTGTCGCTTGTCCTTGTACCAGTCGCCGTCGTACTTGTCTCCGTTGTAATAGAACATCACGCCGTGTCCGTGCTGGAAGTCGCGGAACCAAAGTCCCACATATTTATTATTGTTCTGGAAATAATACGTACCCTTTCCGTGCTGCTGGTCCTGCAGCCACTGTCCCTCGTAGCGCTCGCCGTCGGAGAAGGTGTAGACGCCGTAACCGCTTCGCTTTCCCTTCAGATAGGAACCCTCGTAGGTGTCGCCGTTGGTGTAGACGGTGGTTCCCTTGCCCTGCGGCTTTCCGCTCACCATCTCGCCCTTATACTGTCCGCCGTCGCGGGTGGTGCAGGAACCGAGCGAGATTTTCTGGGCCGACGCAGCCAGTGGCGAGAACGCCAGCAGCAGGGCGATCATCAGGGGCTTGCCTGCGATTAAAGCCTTGCTCGCCCACATAGGGTTGTTATATTCGTTTGTCTTATATTTCATGCCGATTATAGTCTTTATGATTCAAAATTCAGTCGATAAGATTCGATGTTCCGTCGATAATCTATCGATTCAATCCCCAAAGTTAGCGGTTTTTCGGCAAACAGCCAAATAGATTAAACAAATTTAAGGTAAAAAGAAAAAAAATAATAGTTAGCAAGAAAAAATAATATCAATATACAATAAATCCAATGCTTCTCCGTTTCTAGAAAATAACAATTTTATCGAACCCTACAAATCAAGAGAGCAATGATATTAAACTGTGCAATTATAGACGAGGACCCAGGGGCCTTGGAGCTCCTGAAGAAATACGTCGACGATACGCCGACGCTCAACCTCATTGGGGCCTACACCAGCGCCATCCATGCAGTAGACGGAATTCGCCACAACCATCTGGATATTCTCTTTCTTGCCATCCACATGCAGCAGATAAGCGGACTGGAGTTTGCCAAGATTGTGCCTAAAAACGTAAAGATTATCTTCACCACTGCCTTCAAGGAATACGCCATCGAGGCTTACAAGGTGAACGCCTTCGACTATCTGGTGAAGCCGATTACCCACGAAGACTTCATGGGAGCCTGCGAGAAGGTGTTCAACAGCTACATGCAGGACGACATGTACAATCCCATCAAGCGCGACAAGTTCCTGATTGTAAGGAGTGATTTCAGATATGTCCGCATTCCCTTCGAGAAGATTCTCTTCGTCGAGAGCCTGAAGGATTATGTGATGTTTCATCTGGAGGGTGGAGAATGCATCACGACGCTGGGCAACCTGAAAAGACTGGAGGAGAAGCTGCCGAGGGAGAAGTTCAAGCGGGTTCACCGTTCCTATCTTGCCAACATGACCAACTTCGACACCATCGAGCGAATGAAGATGATTTACGGCAAGTTGGCCATCCCGATTTCCGAATCCTTCAAGGACGAAATTCTCAAGTTTATTGATGAACACGAAATATAAAAAAATAAGTGCGCCCCCTTGCCGGAGGCGCACTTATTTTTTATACCCCCGCAATCTGTCCCGGAGTAGAAACGAAGATATGGGCACCATGGGCGATGAGGAAATCCAGGTCGCGGAAGCCCCAGAGCACACTGATGCACGGCATTCCGCTGTTCTTCGCCGTCATCACGTCCACATCGCTGTCGCCAATGTAAACCGCCCCGTCTCTATCGGCGTGCAACTGGCGCAAGGCTTCGTTCACGGTATCCGGAGCCGGTTTCTTCCTGATATCCTCACGCTCTCCTATCGCCACCTCTACCAGGTCGCCGAAGAAATGACGGCAGAGCGCCTGCGTTGCCGCATAAAACTTGTTGCTCACCACGGCAATCTGCTTTCCCCTGTCTTTCAGTTCCCTCAGCATCTCCATCACGCCCCTGTAAGGCTGCGTTGTGTCAAGATTATGCATCATGTAATGCTGGCGGAAATCAGCATACGCCTTCTCGAATTTCTCGTTCTTCTCTCCATCCGGAACGGCTCTTATCATCAGCAGCTTCACGCCGTTGCCCACAAAGCGGCGCACCTCATCCAGCGTTCTCTCAGGCATTCCGTTCTTCTTCAGGGCGTAGTTGCAGCTAGCCGCCAAGTCCTGCAGCGTGGAGAGCAGCGTACCGTCAAGGTCGAAGATATAAGTATCGTAGTTAAACTGCGCATGAGGCGACATTCTCTTTACCCTGAAATCGCCGCCATGCAGCACGCAGACGTCGTTGGTAAAGAGGCGCACCTCGTCGGGCGCACCCGTGGTGTAGGTGCTTTCCTCCTTCACCTGTCCGTAGGCGTAGCCCGTGCCCATCGTTCTGTTCTCGCCATACTCCCAGCGCTTGAAGGCCTTCGTCTCCGCATCCACCACCACATATTTATATTCCAGTGGCGATTCCAGTGCCATCACGTTCACCGAGAGCACCCAGTCGTCGCCCTTCAGATGGGTCATCGGCAGATAATGGTCGGTGTTCCATTCGCCCAGGGTAGGATGGTTGCCCAGCAGTCCCAGCGCCTCGTTCTCGTGAAGGCGTGGGGCGGAAACCTTGAAAATCACGGTCTGCTCGAAGATAGGCAGTCTTGCCACCTCGTCGCCCTTCCACTGGGCAGGCACGGTGTAGTTCGACACCTCTCCCGTCAGCTCCACCTCGTCGTCGAGCCAGAAGTCAGAAAAGATGTAGTTCATGTTGGCGTCGTAGGTGTAGGCGCGCGGCGAACGCACCGACTCCCTTCTCATCAGGGCACCCTTCGCATCCACCACCTTATAATAATAGGCGATGGCGTCGTATGGATGATGGCGGTTCTGTCGGGCATGCGTCTCTGCCAGCCAGTGGTAACCGTCGGCCGTGTTCAGTGCAAGATCGAGTGTCTCACGCTTTCCGTCGCGCGAGAAGAAGGTGATGTCAGCATGCACCGTCTCACCCCACTCCGCCTTATAGGCTATCGTAAATTTCATTCTCATATCTTCATTCCGTATTAAATCTATCATTTCTTCTATGCAGGTATTTTTACCATGCAAGGGTCTTTTTATCCTGCAAAGTTACAGAAAAAGTTCATACCACGGATAAAGAAATCGGGAATTAACCTATTTTAATTGACAACGCTTTGCTATTTGCCATTTTTACTGTACTTTTGCAGCGTAAAACGTTTAAAACGGAAAATCGTTAAGATTGAGAATCGTTAAGATTGAAAAATCGTTTAAATCAGATAAATGAAAATGAAGAAAAAGTCAGTTTCTAAGTTGTATCTCTATGGGGCCATCGGCTGCGTGGCGGCGATTGCCTTCGTAGGTTATCTCTACTGCTTCTCGGCGTTCTCGAAAAGCAGCGAAACCAAGTATGTGTATATCGACACCGACGATAATATCGACTCGGTATATAATAAGGTGGAACCCTTCGCCAAGAGCATCCCGATGCAGGCGTTACGTACACTCACCCACCATTCCGGCTACGCCGACCACATCCGCACCGGACGCTACGCCATCCATCCCGGCGACGGAGCCTTCAAGGTGTGGAGACATCTGAAAAACGGACTCCAGGAACCGATGAACCTCACCGTGCCTTCCGTGCGCACCATCGACAAGCTCTCTGCCGAACTCAGCAAGAAACTGATGCTCGACAGCCTGGAAATCCGAAAGGCGCTCACCGACGAGGCCACCTGCGAGAAGTATGGCTACGACACAGCCACCATCGCCTGCATGTTCATCCCGAACACCTACGACATCTATTGGAACGTATCCGTCAGCAAACTGCTGGATAGAATGAAGAAGGAGAGCGACAAGTTCTGGAACTTCGAGCGCACCCAGAAGGCGAAGGCGATGAAGCTCACCCCGGTAGAGGTAATCACCCTGGCGAGCATCGTGGACGAGGAAACCGCCAACAACGCCGAGAAACCGATGATTGCCGGCATGTATTACAACCGACTGATGCTCCGCAACGCCGAATATCCAGAAGGAATGCCGCTGCAGGCAGACCCAACCATCAAGTTCGCCTGGAAGCAGTTCGGGCTGAAGCGCATCTACAACAACCTGCTGAGTATCAAGAGCCCGTATAATACGTACAAGAATCCGGGACTTCCTCCTGGTCCTATCCGCATCCCTTCGGTGGCAGGCATCGACGCCGTGCTCAACCACGTAAAGCACGAGTACATCTACATGTGCGCCAAGGAAGATTTCAGCGGAACCCACAACTTCGCCCGCACCTATCAGGAGCACCTGCAGAATGCGGCAAAATACTCCAAGGCACTCAACGAGAGAGGAATTAAGTAGGCTTCCGTTCTGAAAACCTACATGATAATTCCAAAAACATACAGAAAATTCATAGGGAAACTTGCAAAATGTCACTCATTTTGCAAGTTTTCTTATTTTATATTTGGTAGTCTCCCAAAATAGTTGTAATTTTGCAGCATTAAACATTCCATTTAAAGAATTTATTACATGAACAGAACGATTATTACAGTAGTAGGCAAGGATACTAAAGGTATCATCGCCAAAGTTTGCACCTATTTGGCAGAGAAAGACGTCAACATCCTCGATATCTCCCAGACCATCGTGCAGGAGTATTTCAACATGATGATGATTGTCGACATGGGTAAGATGAACACATCTTTCGAAACTGTTGCCGATGAACTCGATGAGCTCGGCAAGAGCATCGGCGTTCAGGTAAAATGCCAGCGTGAGGAAATCTTCAACATGATGCACCGCATCTAAGTGATTCTGCTGGGTGATTCATCTATAAAAGTTATTCATTTTTAAAGTCAATAGAAGGAAAATGATCAATATATCTGAGGTAATAGAAACCAACAAGATGATTGAGCAGGAGAACTTCGACGTGCGCACCATCACCATGGGTATCAACCTTCTGGATTGTGCCACTTCCGATCTCGACCAGCTCTGTGAAAACATCTATAACAAGATAACCCGTCTTGCCAAGAACCTGGTGAAGACTGGTGAGGATATTTCTAAGGAATACGGTGTGCCTATCGTCAACAAGCGCATCTCCATCACTCCTATCGCCCTGGTAGGCGGTTCCGCCTGCAAGACCACCGACGACTATGTGAAGATTGCCAAGACCCTGGACAAGTGTGCCAAGGAACTGGGCGTCAACTTCCTGGGCGGCTACTCTGCCATCGTGAGCAAGGGTATGAGCAAGAGCGATGAACTCCTCATCCGTTCCATCCCTCAGGCGATGGCACAGACCGATTTCATCTGCAGTTCCGTGAACGTGGGTTCTACCAAGACCGGAATCAACATGGACGCCGTGCGCCTGTTGGGGGAAATCGTGAAGGATACTGCCGAGGCTACCAAGGACAAGGGTTCCCTGGGTTGCGCCAAGCTCGTGGTGCTCTGCAATGCACCGGATGACAACCCATTCATGGCAGGTGCCTTCCATGGTGTTTCTGAGGCCGACGCCGTGGTGAGCGTAGGTGTCAGCGGACCGGGTGTGGTAAAATATGCATTGGAGCAGGTGAAGGGTGAGAGCTTCGAGGTGCTCTGCGAAACCATCAAGCGCACAGCCTTCAAGATTACCCGCGTGGGCCAGTTGGTAGCCAAGGAGGCTTCCCGCCGACTCAACGTACCATTCGGAATCATCGACCTCTCTCTGGCTCCTACTCCAGCCATCGGCGACAGTGTAGCTGATATTCTGGAGCTTATCGGACTGGAGCGTGCCGGTGCCCCTGGTACTACAGCCGCCCTTGCCTTGCTGAACGACCAGGTGAAGAAGGGTGGAATCATGGCTTCCTCTTACGTAGGCGGTTTGAGCGGTGCCTTCATCCCAGTATCTGAGGACCAGGGCATGATCAATGCCGTAGAGGCTGGTGCGCTGACCATCGAGAAGTTGGAGGCGATGACCTGCGTGTGCTCAGTAGGTTTGGATATGATTGCCATCCCTGGCGACACTCCAGCCACCACCATTTCGGGCGTCATAGCCGATGAGGCTGCCATTGGTATGGTGAACCAGAAGACCACAGCCGTGCGCATCATCCCTGTAGTGGGAATGAAGGTAGGCGACACCGTAGATTTCGGTGGTCTCTTGGGTTATGCGCCAATCATGCCAGTAAACAAGTTCAGCTGCTCAGATTTCGTGAACCGTGTAGGCAGAATCCCTGCTCCTATCCACAGCTTCAAGAACTAAGCAGGATTTTCAAGATATAATAGCTAAAAGCGGGTTGACGATTTCGTCAACCCGCTTTTATTTGTTAAACATTTCTAACGAATTTCGGATATTCTGAAAAATATTTGTATCTTTGTGTTCTTGAAATAAGTAATAAAAAGAAATGCACAAGATAAAAACATGTGCTATATAAGTCAAACTTAATTAGTAATAACCATGAGCAAATATTTTGCAGAATCAGAATTGATTATCAATGAGGATGGAAGCTGCTTCCACCTCCACCTCCGCCCGGAACAAGTGGCAGATAAAGTAATCCTTGTAGGCGACCCAGGTCGCGTAGCCCTCGTAGCATCCCACTTCGAGGAGCAGGAATGCGAGGTTTCAAGCCGAGAGTTCCACGCCATCACCGGCACCTATAAAGGCAAGCGAATCACCGTGCAGAGCACCGGAATCGGCTGCGACAACATCGATATCGTAGTCAACGAACTCGATGCACTGAAGAACATCGACTTCACTACCCGCACCGAGAAACCCGAGCACACCACCCTCACCCTCGTGCGCATCGGCACCTGCGGCGGTCTGCAGCCAGAATGCCCGGCCGGAACCTTCGTAGCATCCCAGAAGAGCATCGGCTTCGATGGCCTCATCAACTTCTACGCCCGTCGCAACGAAATCTGCGACCTCGAAACAGAGGCAGAGTTCAAGCGCCAGGTAAAATGGATGGACCAGATAGGCAATCCATACTGTGTAAATAACGACCCGCAACTGCTCAACCAGATAGCCGGCGACGATATGGTTCGAGGAATCACCATCGCCTGCGGCGGTTTCTACGGTCCGCAAGGCAGAGAGCTCCGTGCCCCACTCGCCGACCCAGAGCTCAATGCAAAGATAGAAGCATTCGAGTATAACGGATTAAAAATCAACAATTTCGAGATGGAGAGCTCCGCCCTAGCCGGTCTATCCCTCCTCCTAGGCCACAAGGCATTAACCTGCTGCATGGTCATCGCCAACCGCCGCACCAAGAAGGCAAACACAGGCTACAAGAGCACCATCGACAATTTGATAAAAGTAGTATTAGATAGAATTTAAAGTAAAAGAAAAATGAATCAAGAAGAATGTATCTGCGCCCTGGCAACCCCAGCCGGCGGTGCCATCGGAATCATCCGACTCAGTGGCAACAACGCCATTACCATCACCGACCAGGTTTTCACCGCAGCCAGCGGCAAATCCCTGACCGATGCCAAACCCAACACCCTCCACTACGGAGAAATAAAAGATAAGAACGGCAACACTATCGACGACGTGATGGTAAGTGTCTTCAAGGCACCCCACAGCTACACCGGCGAGGACTCCACCGAGATTTCATGCCACGGCAGCAGATACATTCTGCAGCAAGTGATGCAATGCCTGATACAGGCAGGTTGCCGCCACGCACAACCCGGCGAATACACCCGACGTGCCTTCATGAACGGCAAGATGGACCTCTCGCAGGCAGAAGCCGTTGCCGACCTCATCGCCTCCACCAACAAGGCAACCCACCAGATGGCGATGAGCCAACTGAAGGGCCACTTCAGCAACGAGCTCTCCACCCTTCGTGAAAAGCTCCTCAAAATGACTTCCCTCCTCGAACTGGAACTGGATTTCAGCGACCATGAGGACCTGGAGTTTGCCGACCGCTCAGAGCTGCACGCCCTGGCCGAGGAAATAGAGAAGAAGATAACCGCCCTCGCCCACTCCTTCGAAACCGGCAATGCCCTGAAGCAAGGCATTCCTGTAGCCATCGTGGGCAAGACCAACGCCGGCAAGAGCACCCTTCTCAACCGTCTGCTGCAAGATGATAAAGCCATCGTGAGCGAAATCCACGGCACTACGCGCGACGTCATCGAGGACACTACAGATATAGACGGCATTACCTTCCGCTTCATCGACACGGCAGGAATCCGTTCCACCGACGACAAGGTGGAGCAGCTGGGCATAGAGCGCACCTATCAGAAGATGAAGGAAGCCAAGATTCTCATCTATCTCATCGACGGAAGCACTGATGATGACCAGCAGGATAAAGACATGGACGAGTTTATGGAGATTATTAATGACTACGACTGCCCGAATATAATCTTAGGTATCAACAAGTTTGACGACATCACGGAGTATAATGAAGAGAATATCAATGGATTCAACGCTATGACGGAAAGTCTCAACTCGTTCAATGCGTTCCAAAGCCAGTGTAGCGGAAAACCATTGAAGACACTCAACATAGTTCCGATGAGTGCCAAGTTGGGTTACAACATGGATGGTCTCAAGGAATGTCTGGTAAAGATTGCCAATGTTCCAGAGATTACGGAGAACGATGTCATCATAACGAGTGCCCGCCACTACGAGGCGTTGACGAAAGCCAACGAAAGTCTGCAGCGAGTATTGGAGTCGATGGATGCCGGCATGAGCGGCGACATCATCGCCGAAGACCTCAAGATGGCATTGGAAGAGCTTGGCGAAATCACTGGCGGACAGATAAGTAGCCAGGAAACGCTGAACAACATCTTCAAGCACTTTTGCATCGGGAAATAAGTCGTGATAAACAACGATTAATATCGACAACAAATGATAGTTAAGGTGCTCAAAATGAGCACCTTTCTTTTTAGCCTTACTATTGGTTATAATCAATGGTAAGGCTTTTTTAGCACCTTTTTGT
>CAKQCH010000032.1:0-25903 GCA_934216735.1 uncultured Prevotella sp. | reverse complement strand
GTGGCAAAATTACTAAAAATATCCGTGAAATCACCAAAAAATGAGTAGATTACAATAAAATTTCACTATTTTCATCACTTTTCTGCTTTTTTTATTTGAACTTTCAAAGGAAAAAGCTATATTTGTAAGCAAAAAAGATAACAAGACAAAATTACTAATCATTTTATAACGTAAAATTATGAATAAGACAGAATTGATTGACAAGATTGCAGCAAGTGCAGGCATCACAAAGGATCAGGCTAAGGCTGCTCTCAATGCAACTACAAACGCATTGAAGGATGCTCTCATTGCAGGTGACAAAATCCAGTTGGTAGGCTTCGGCACTTTCAGCGTTAACGAGCGTCCTGCTCGCGAGGGTATCAACCCTGCTACTAAGGAGAAGATTCAGATTGCTGCCAAGAAGGTTGCCAAGTTTAAGGCTGGCGCTGAACTTGCAGACGCACTCAACAAATAATCGTAAAGATTATTTCTTAAAATAATAGGGCAACCCTCATGGATTGCCCTATTATTGTATATCATAGAAAGCTTTGCTTATTTAGGCTGCTTGCCGATGTAAGCCAAGATACCACCATCCACATAGAGGATGTGACCATTCACTGCGTTAGAGGCATCTGATGCCAGGAACACAGCTGGACCTTCCAACTCCTCTGGATCCAACCAGCGACCTGCTGGAGTCTTTGCACAGATGAAGCTGTCGAATGGGTGACGGCTACCATCAGCCTGACGCTCACGAAGAGGGGCTGTCTGTGGGGTTGCAATATAACCAGGGCCCAGTCCATTGCACTGGATGTTGTACTCACCATACTCTGAGCAAATGTTACGTGTCAACATCTTCAAGCCGCCCTTGGCTGCTGCGTATGCAGAAACAGTTTCACGACCCAACTCGCTCATCATAGAGCAGATGTTGATAATCTTACCATGACCCTTCTTGATCATACCAGGGATAACTGCCTTAGATACGATGAATGGTGCAGTGAGGTCGATGTCAATCACCTGCTTGAACTCATCAACCGACATTTCCGTCATAGGAATGCGCTTGATGATACCAGCATTGTTTACCAGAATGTCGATAACACCGAGTTCCTTCTCGATGTCAGCAACCATATTCTTCACCTGCTCCTCATCTGTTACATCACAGATATAACCCTTGGCATCAATACCCTTTGCCTTGTAATCTGCAAGCGCCTGATCCATGTGATGCTGGCTGCGGCAGTTGAAAGCAATTTTAGCACCCGCCTTGGCATAAGCCTCAGCAATAGCGAAACCGATACCGTATGCGGCACCTGTTACGAGGGCAACCTTACCCTCCAATGAGAATAGTTTGTTAAAGTCCATACTTTTATATTTTAATCAATTGTTTGATTTGTTACAAGGGCAAAGATACAAAATTATTTTGAATCTCGCTCTAATTCAATACGAAAGATGCACCCTTTTTACTTATTTTCTCATTTTATTGACTACTTTTCATAAGTTAGTCCCTTATTGTGATGCTTTTTGCGATGCTTGATTCAACTCTTATCGTATCTGGACACCCAGTGTTTCTTCTATCACTTGGATGACCTGCGGGATGGAATCCACATCAAAATCACCCGTCAGACGCTTGTTCTCATCAGAAGCCGTATATCTCATGCCTGACAATTTAGAAAGTTCCTCCAATACTTCGGATAATGGAGTATTGTCGAAATGCAGGCGATGCGTAGCCCATGCCACATCGTTGATATCATAATCCGCCAACAACTCAGGCTGGGCAGCCCCTTTCAGCAAACGGGCTCGCTTGCCCTTGGTCAGGAAGACGCCTTCAGCAGAATGACGAGCCGTGAAAAGCACCTTTCCGCCGGTTACCATCACTTCGGGGGCATCCGTTCTTTCATCCACCATAAACTGGGTACCGAGCACCCTTACATGTCCATGCTCTCCAACTACATCGAAAGGATGCTGTTCATCATGCTTCACCTGATAATAGATGCAGCCCTTCATCTCCACCTTTCTGCAATCATCTTCCTGATAGGAAAGAGAAGAATGAGGCATCAATGACACCTTTGTTCCATCAGGCAGATGATACGCCACTACTTCTGATTCGGCAGAAAGTGTCACCGTCTTTGGCTGCAAAAGCGTATAGGCGCCTATGGTGAAGAGCACCAGAATAGATGCAGCCACAGCTATCCAACGGATGCGACGCATGCGTAAAGATACAGTTGCAGCATGCGAAACCTCTTCATCAGCAATGCCAACCCGAGCCTTCACCTTCTGCAAGGCCTTCCTGGTATCCAGCTTGCCCGGCTGAAAATACTTCAGCACAAAATCCTGTTCATTCTTGTTGATCTTCATCATAGAATCCCTTTCTTCCTTTAAAATTGTCCTGTAATAGATGCAAAGAGCGTATTGGTGTGCTTATACTTCTCGATGCCATTATATCGCTTACCCTTCGTATAGCGGATATTGTTTCTGCCATTTTCAATATTGAAGTCACTTGTCAGCCATCCCAAAGACAGAAACACATCGCCCGAACGGAAGGTCAAAGCCGACTTGATGCGCCAAGCCAGCCATTTTCCGCCATGATTCTTCACGGTTCGGATAGTTGCATTACCATAAAGCTCATCTTCATAAGATGCAGGATGCCCCACACCTTGTGCGTCCTTGATTTCGGTAAAAGATACCCTATCATTATAAAATGGCGTGATGCAGAGTCCCGGCTCGCAATGCAGCATCAAGCCCGCAGTACGACGCCTGCTCAACCACAAGGTAGGAGTACGAAAAGCCAAGCCTGGCGTCAGGTTGATTTGAATAATCCTCTTCGGATCATATTCATCATCCTCATAACGTTCTATCCAGGGTCTATCCCCGTGGTTATCGTTCCATTCTATTCCACAGGAAACGCCTGCATAGGTCAGGGGATAATAGGCAAATGTCAACTCAACCATATAGCTATCTTCATTGGCATCACAAAGTCCGCCCGTAATACCAGCCACATAGCGCAGCAGCTTGGTATCCTGCTTTAGCTTCATGCGATTGATCATCTCCACACGCTGTTCAAAAGTCATAGAATCCTTCACCGCTTCCACGGTATCATTCAAGATACGATAACCCGCATTCTTCTTTTGAACAGAAACATCAGAACCTTGTGCCTTGCCGGCAATGGCAAAGCACAAGGCACCTAAAATGATAAAAAGACTTCTTTTCATACTCCTCACCTTTTTTATTTGGTATATATTCCGCCTTGATTATCCGATGGAGCCGATGGCAATGGGGCGATATATTTCGAAGCTTCACAGACATTAAATCCTGCCACTACACCGAAACCACCTTTTACGTTCGAATAAGTAGGTGTCACCTGCATCAATCCAGCGTCCGCCCAACTATTGCTCTGCGCATCGTTAATGCTCTTCAAGAAGCGATAGTACTCTGGAGTAACCTTGCAAAGTTGTACATTATAAGTAAAGCCAAACAAACGGTCCCAACCATCATACGTGTGCCAATAAGAATCATTACTGCGCACTTCCAAATGCATCGTATAGGTCTGTCCATTTATCGTCCGGTCATTGAAGATATAAACATCATTAAAGTATTTGTATTCGTCAAAGCCGAAATCATTATCCAACTCTGACTTCTTGTTAATCAATGGCTCACTGGTGGTCACCATCTCAGGCCTATCGATATTTGATGCCAAACTATCAAAACACCATTCATATTCATCCTCCCTACCCAAATAATCAAGATAAGCTTGGTAATTATTAACATAAACATCATGTTGCCATCTATTGCCTTCTTTGGGAACACCTTTCAAGTTTCCATATTTCTGCTTGAGAGTTACCTTCACAGAATAATAATCCGTGGTAGAAGCAGGGTCACTAAAAGTCGCTTCCAACTTATCTACCGAGAAATAAACATCATGATCCGACGATTTCTCTTGCAAGTGGATGTCACCTATATTTACATCAATTTTCTCAGGAATGGAAGTCGAAGCAGAAACCTCGGAGAGACCATCTGCCGACACCTGGACATCAATCTTATCTCCTGCCTTCTGCTTTCCTACGGCATAATACTGTCCTATTAGAGTAGTAGAAAGAAACCAACTATCGGAAACGTGAGAAAAGGACTGTGCTTCCTTTATGTTTTCGATACGTTTCACCTCCTGTGGCATTCCATTTACCTTATATACGACACTTGCATCCACGGGCAAGCGTGATTGGGTATCTATATCTCCTTTGAACGAAGAAACGGGCAAGCTTTTCGTTACAACGATAAGTGTGGAGTCTCCCTCCGTAGGAAAACAATAAAGTACCAATCGGGGAGTATCTTGCAGCTTCTTCACATCAAAATCATCTATGCAAGAAGAAAAGACCACGCTCATCAAACAGAAGAACAGTCCCCATCTCCAACTTACATTGATTTTTATTCTTCTATGATTTGTATTCATATCCAATGAAATTTCTTTTGTTTTAAAACTTGATAGTATAGCTAAATGAAGGTATTATTGGAATAAATCCCTTGTTTTTCGCCTCAAACTGCTGCGTAACCCCATTATAGCCCACCTTGACGTACATCGAGTTGAGATGGCAATAAGCATTATAGATGCTCAAATTCCAAATGCGCTCATGTCCATGCTTGGTGACATGACGGAAATCGAATCCCAAGTCCAAGCGATGATAAGCTGGAAGCGTCAAATTATTGGGGATGGCATAGACATAAGAGGCGGAATTCCACCAATTCTCGTAATACTTGCCTTCTTGATCTGGCAAGCTTGGCAATGCCGCCAACTGGGTTGGCACCGTGGCATGATTGCCCGTGTGATAGTTCCAGACCGCAAAGCAACTCACCTTCTTGTTAAACGCATACCGCAAGGACAGATTCAACTTATGGCGGTTGTCAAACTTGTCGTAATACCAATCCTGATAGAAGTCATCATACTTTCGCTTGTTCCAAGAGAGCGTATAAGAACCACTCAAAGTCAGATGATTGGTGCGATAAGTGGCATCAGCCTCAACGCCATAGAAAAGTCCCTTGCCATCCATCACTTGCGAATCCCAATGCTCAGCAGGCGGCTCTATGCCTACCCAACTGCTGTATTGAAGCAGATGCTTGGACAACTTGTAATACCCTTCGAGCGACAGAAGCCAATGGCGGTTGGGCTGGGCATAGATTCCTGCCGCAAACTGATAAGAACGCATTGGCTTCAGATTTCGGGTAGTCGGTACCCAATAATCCGTAGGCAAGGACAAGTAGCTGTTAGAGACCTTATGCACATACTGGGTCATCTGAGTAAAGGAAGCCTTCAGCGACACCTCATTGCTCAGTTGATATTTCAGGGCAAAACGTGGGTCGATATTCAAGAAGTTCTTATTACTGATATGAAAAAGGCCCATATTGAAGCCAACATTCATACTCCAGTTGCGGTTGATATTGATTTCATCCTCTGCGTATGCCGTCCACTCATGCGCCACATGACGATTACTACTGTTCACTCGGATGGTATCAACTTGGGCTGATGCATTTCCCTCATATCCAGCATAATCCAATCGCATAGCTGTCTGGGGGCGAAAGAGATGCATCGTATAGTCGCTTCCAAAACGGAAATGATGGCGAGGGTTCGGACGGTAATCGAATGCCAGACGATAGCCCGCATCATAAATCGTTGAGGTATAACCATGCTCCAAGTGAGTGACAGAAGTGGCATTCTCTCCCGAAGGATTGATGTAGCGATCATCATCCAAGGAATACAACTTGGAACGATTATGGGAATACACCGCTGTAATGTTTGAAAAGAGCTTCGGAGAGAACAGGTAGTTCCAGTTGAGTGCTACATTAAAGTTTCCCCAATCCAGCTGCGACTTCGTTAAGTCCTTGTCATAGCTTTGGTTGGGTTGATACCCATCCGTCTTACTTTCATCATAATCATCCTTCACGTCCCAGCTGTCTTTTCCGTGATAGATGCTCAAGTCTATCTTCGAACGGTCGTTGAAACGATGGATTACCTTGGCATTCAGGTCCATGAAGTAATAACCTATCGAGAGTTTATCGTCTAGATCAGAGAAATCCTTGGTCAAGGGACGGGACAGCAGATCCATCCAGGAACGGCGCATACCTATATTATAAGAGGTCTTGCCTTTCTGGATAGGTCCCTCAAACTGTACACTGGCATCGAGCAGTCCGATGCGATAGGCGCCATGAAACTGATTCATGTTTCCATCGGCAGTACGCACATCCACCACCGACGACAATCTTCCACCATATCGTGCAGGAAAGCCGCTCTTGTAGAAATCCACGTTTTTCACCACATCGGCATTGAAACTGGAGAAAAGCCCCAGCGCATGATTCGTATTATAAAGTGGAGTTCCGTCAATCAGAAAAAGATTCTCATCGCCATTGCCGCCATGCACATAGAGTCCGCTTGCCAACTCCTGTCCTTCTGCCACTCCACTCACCCTCTGCAGGGTCTTCACCACATCAGGCGAAGACATCAGGGCAAACTCTGTCTTGATATCCTTGTTCGAAAAGGAGCGCTTGCCAGTTTGTGTGGTCAGAAGCGGAGAGTTCAAGTCGCCATCTACCACCACCTCAGGCAGTTTACCATCAACACGGAGTGCCATATTATGATGCATATCTTTCGAGAGATTCAGCTTCTCTACCTTATCGGCATAGCCCACATACGAAAAGCGAAGCTGATGCTCGCCTTCGGGCAGGGTAAGCGAGAAGAAACCATATTCATTGGTCGTTGTACCAATGCCATCCGTCAGATCATAGATGGTGGCATTGATCAGCGATTCGCCACTCTCGTCACGGACGTATCCGCTGAGAGTGTGGCGACGCTGAACCTGCTGAACTTTGTGATCTATATTCGTGTAAGACGATGATATTTGTTGTACAGGTTTTCGCTTCAATATCACATAGTTCGCATTGATAGTATATAGAATATGAGTTTTCTCGAAAAGCACCTTCAGTGCCTTCTTCACCGAAAGATGCTGGATGTCGGGTCCATGATACTTGATGTTCAATTCCCCATCAAGCGATGAATCATAGACGAAGTTGATTTTCCTGATGCGGTGCAGCCAATCCATCTGCTGACGGATGGTGGTAGAAGTCTCAGCCTCTACCATCATCTTCGGCGTACCAGCCAACGTTGGAGCTGGCAAGGCCAGAATTGTGAGCGCAAAAATAAACTCTTTACCTTTCATAACTGTACTTTTATTCATTCTTTTATTGCTATAACGCAAGAATTACAGAATACCCCCATGGATGAAAGGTAAAATATAGAAAAAATCTGCAAGAAAATCATCTTTCTTGCCTCGTAAGGTCTTTAAAGCCTTGGAAATCTGATGCTCCACGGTCTTTTCCGACAGGTTCAGTTCTTCAGCTATCTCCCGATAAGTCATACCGTCACGCTTGCTCATCAGGAAGATTTCCCTGCATCGTTCGGGTAATAGCTCGATAGCCGTCCACAGTTCTGCCTCCCGGAAAGAACTTTCCTGTGCCTGGTCATCAGAAATCACGCCACATAAATCGGTAGGAGTAATCTCCGTATCTATCGGAGACTGGCGGCGCAACCGACTGATACAGGCATTGCGCACAGAGGTATACAAGAAAGCCTTGATGTTTTCCGGCATGATGTTCCTACTTATCAATTTCACAAAACAATCCTGCACCACATCTTCAGCCTCATCGATATCATGCAGATAATGAGTGGCATAAAGACACAGCGGACGATAATACTGCTGAAATATCAAGTCTATCTCTTGCATAAACCTTCTCTACCTAAACCTAAACTCTTATATAACAAAATAACCCTCCAAATCCGCAAAGACTTGAAGGGTTATTTATGACCTGTTGTCCCAGGCGGATTCGAACCACCACTGACAGAACCAAAAACTGTAGTGCTACCATTACACCATAGGACAATCAAATCAGCTGCAAAGGTAGTGGATTTTTTCTCCACTACCAAATATTTTCAATACTTTTAACGATTACTTAACGGTAATCAAGAAGTAGTTCTTTTTACCTTTCTGAACCAAAAGATACTTGCCGTCAATCAGGTCTTCAGCAGTGATTACCTGGTCGAAAGCAGCGAGTTTCTCCTTGTTGAGAGAAACGCCACCACCCTTAACGAGCTTGCGCATCTCGCTCTTGCTTGGGAAAATCTGCATACCCTCCTGATTGAAGAGATCTACAGCAGTTCCGCCGAGCAGGTTCTTGTCGAGGTCGTAGTGAGGAACATTGGCGAATACATCGTTCAAGGTAGCCTCATCGAGCTGTGCCAAATTCTCCTTGGTAGCCTTACCGAAGAGGATGTTGCTGGCAGCGATAGCCATATCCAAGTCCTCCTGAGAGTGAACCATCACGGTAACCTCCTCAGCCAGACGCTTCTGGAGTACACGGCGACCTGGATCCTGCTTGTGCTCTTCTACGAGGGCATCGATAGTCTCCTTGTCAAGGTCGGTGAAGATCTTGATATACTTCTCTGCATCGTCATCGCTTACGTTCAACCAGAACTGGTAGAAAGCGTAAGGTGTGGTGCGGTTGCGATCCAACCAGATGTTACCGCTCTCTGTCTTACCGAACTTCTTGCCGTCTGCCTTGGTAATCAATGGGCAAGTGAGGCAGAAGCACTCTGCGTCGTTACCCAATGTACGGTGAATCAGCTCAGTACCGGTAGTCATGTTACCCCACTGGTCGTTACCACCCAACTGGAGGCGCACGCCATACTTCTCATACTGATAGAGGAAGTCGTAGCCCTGGAGCAACTGATAGGTGAACTCAGTGAAAGACAAACCGTCACGAGCCTCACCATTCAAGCGCTTCTGCACGCTATCCTTTGCCATCATATAGTTTACAGTGATGTGCTTACCAACCACACGAGCGAAATCGAGGAATGTGAAGTCCTTCATCCAGTCGTAGTTGTTCACCAACTCCGCCTTGTTAGGCTCATTGCCATCGAAGTCGAGGAACTTAGATACCTGCTTCTTGATAGCTTCCTGGTTATGATAGAGAGTCTCTGAATCGAGAAGATTACGCTCCTGGCTCTTGCCAGAAGGGTCGCCGATCATACCCGTGGCACCGCCGACGAGGAGATAAGGCTTATGACCACAACGCTGCAAGTGGCGCAACATCATGATACCGCAAAGGTGACCGATGTGCAGAGAGTCTGCAGTAGGGTCGGTTCCGAGATAGGCTGACACCATGTGGGTGTTGAGATATTCCTCAGTACCTGGCATTATCTGCGCCAGCATACCACGCCATTTCAATTCTTCAACAAAATTTTTTGCCATCGAATGTGATTTCTTTATATATTATATAATATGTATATGGGGCCCAACGATACAGTCGGAAACTTACGGCACGGGATCATAGCCCGAACCACCCCAAGGATTGCACCTCAAGATGCGCCACACGGCCAAAGCCAGTCCCTTGAAGGGTCCATGCTTCAGGATAGCCTGTCTGGCATATTCAGAACAAGTAGGCTGAAAGCGACACGAAGGCGGTGTATAGGGAGTGATGCATACCTGATAGAAGCGGATGGGCAGCAAGAGTACCCAGGCGAGCACTTTCTTTACCCATTTCCATAAGATGCGAAGATTACTCATAGCCGTTCCACTAAAGAGTTGTTCCACTATCGTCAGACAGTCGTTCCACTAATCGTTGCAGGTTTTTCTGCATCTTGGCATCAATCTCATCAGAGTCGTGCAGTTTTCCGTCTTGCCAGATTACGGCAAGCAGCAGTTGCTTGTCGGGCATCTGCGCCATGTGCTCCAGCAGTCCATGTTTCTGGGTGCGGTAAGCCTCGCGTATCTGTCGTTTCACCCTGTTGCGCTTCACGGCTCTCTTGAAGAACCTTTTCGAAACGCTCGCCATCAGCTCCACGGGTGCACTCTCCTGTTCCTTCTTGTCAACAAGCAGATACACCATCTTCAGGGGCCATGCCGTCAGGGCACGGGCTTTCCCGGAAAAGAGCTGGTCTATGAGCGTTTTCCGGCACAGATGCTCTCTCTTTCCGAAAGTGTTATCATTTTCTGTCAACATATAGCTTTGCTTCGTTACTTATTTGTTCGCTTAGCCGCTTTTTCAAGCGGCCTAGCTTATTTCTTGTTATTTCGCTTCAGATAATCCTTCAGCGCTCCCGTCATGGATGGGAACTCCTTGGTTGGAGCCTCCAGGTCAATGCGAAGGCCTTCCTCCTCTACGGTCTTCACCGTGGCAGGACCGAAAGCACCCAGTGCGATTTCACCCTGCTTGAAGGTAGGGAAGTTCTTCTTCAAAGCCTTGACACCAGTAGGGCTGAAGAATATCATCATGTCATAATCGAAGTTCTTGACTTCTTCCTCTGTGAAGTCGTTGCTCACGGTGCGATACATCACGCACTCGGTGTGGTTCAACTTCTTCTCGTCGAGCAGATTCTGAACGTCGTCATTATGTACGCTGCTCAATGGAACCAGATATTTCTCGTTCTTATGGCGAGTCATCTGTGCCATCAATCCGTCAATCTTGCCAGTATCTCCGAAGAATACCTTGCGCTTGCGATACTGCACGTATTTTTGAATATAGAGTGCAATAGTCTCAATTACACAGAAATACTTCATGTCTTCAGGAATGGTGATACGCATTTCCTTGGCCAACTTGAAGTAATTGTCCACTGCATGGCGAGATGTAAAAACGACTGCAGTATAGTCGAGCAGATTAATCTTCTGCTGACGGAATTCTTTCGCTGTAAGTCCCTCAACTTTGAAGAATGGACGGAACACACATTCTACGCCATACTCCTTCTCGATATCGAAGTAAGGAGATTTCTCACTGGCTGGTTTTGGCTGAGAAACTAAAATTTTTTTAATCATCTTGTCTTAAAAGTTTATTTTCAAATAATGACTGATTAATACGAGTCCACCCCAAAGGGCAAACAATGGTACTACTTCGAGAGCACAAAAGTACAAAAATATTTGCAAAAAGATGCCATTTCTCTTAAAAAAGATGAGGTAACTCTTATAAAATGACAACATTTTAACCAATACTAGCACTATCAGGGCGTATGTCACCGCCACTTGGAGCGATAAGTCGAAGTAAGACAGCAGCATAACTGCCGGGAACAACAACACACCCTCGCACGATAACAGGAAGAGGTACGCCTTCAGCCACTGTTCATTTTTTTTCTTGTCAAAGAACACCCAACCCGCCAAGGAATAGAGAAATGCCTTCAGCAGGAAGTAGCCCATCACGCAACCGGCATAGATGCTGATTACCAGATTCTGCTCGATGATGAATGTATCTCCGATGGATACCTTCGAGTAGATGAAGTATCCGATGGCCACCAGAAGACAGGTCTGCACCACGAAGAACAGCTGGAAGCGCACCTCAGAACTGGTTTCCGTGATAACGGTGGTTCCCTCGCGCTGCGTGCGGAAGAAAGCCTTTGCCTGGCGGATGATGAAGTGCTTCGACTTGGAGAATGCAATGCATGCCAGCACAAAGCACAGGAGCAGCAGCGAGGTGATGAAGTTATCACCTGCCACCGTATAAGGCACAGGGTCGCCCGCCACTCCCAGTCGTCCACCCTTCAGCTCTGGATGGAAGAGCGAGTCTTTCGAGAAGAACGACTCACGGTAGTATTGTGGCAAACTCACATCTCTGAAACTCTTGCCCGCCTCATGTCCAGGCAGGTGCAAGGTGTCAGGCATCTCGCTCCAGTGAATCTCACTGGGTTTGATATGCGCCCTGATCATCGAATCTTGTTGGGCAGGGGTCGCATTCTTAGGCAGCCAACTCAGCACCTGCTTAGGCGTGAGTTGGCTGCTATGGTTTTGCTTGTAGTTCTGCTGCTGCGACCCAGCCTCAGCATCTACTTCTGTATGTATCGAATCTGCTTGCTGCACCATTCTTTAATACCCGAATCCTTCAATCCGGTCTCTCTTATTTTGTTCGTTCCTTAAAGTCCGAAAACCTTCTTGATCTCATCCACCTTGTCGAGCTTTTCCCAGGTAAAGAGTTCCACCTTCATGGTCTTTGCCTCGTGGTAACGGCTGGTGAAGGTCTTCTCCACTACCTCGTTCTTACGACCCATGTGGCCGTAGGCGGCTGTCTCGAAGTACATTGGCTGGCGCAACTTCAGCTGGCGCTCGATGGCCTTTGGACGGAGATCGAACATCTCGGCAATCTTCTTGGCAATTTCACTGTCGGTCATGTTCACATGACTTCTGCCATAGGTGTTTACATAGATGCTTACTGGCTCTGCCACGCCGATAGCGTAACTTACCTGTACCAGCATCTCGTCGGCAACACCGGCTGCCACCATGTTCTTAGCGATATAGCGGGCTGCGTAGGCTGCAGAACGGTCTACCTTACTTGAGTCCTTACCCGAGAAGGCACCACCACCATGGGCACCCTTGCCACCGTAGGTATCTACGATAATCTTACGACCTGTCAAACCGGTATCTCCGTGAGGACCACCAATCACGAACTTGCCTGTTGGGTTTACGAAGTACTTGATGTCGTCGTTGAAGAGAGCCAGCACCTTGTCGCTCAGGTGAGTCTTCACACGTGGAATCAGGATGTTGAGCACATCCTCACGAATCTTAGCCAGCATAGCCTCGTCGTCATCCTCGCCGTTAGCCTTCTTGATGAAGTCATCGTGCTGGGTAGAAACCACGATGGTATCGATGCGCTGTGGGACATTGTCGTCTGAATACTCGATGGTAACCTGACTCTTAGAGTCTGGACGGAGATAAGTCATCACCTTGCCCTCCTTGCGGATATCGGCAAGCACACGCATGATGAGCTGAGCCAAGTCGAGTGATACAGGCATGAAATTAGCGGTTTCGTTGGTTGCGTAACCGAACATCATACCCTGGTCGCCTGCGCCCTGGTTCTCATCCTCCTCGCGGCTCACACCGCGGTTGATGTCGTCGCTCTGCTCATGGATGGCGGTGAGCACACCACAAGAGTCGCCGTCAAACTGATATTCGCTCTTGGTATAACCGATCTTCTTGATGGTCTTGCGGGCGATGGTCTGCAAATCTACATAAACGTTAGAGCGAACCTCGCCCATGATTACTACCTGACCCGTAGTACAGAAGCTCTCGATGGCGCAGTGAGCGTGGTCATCGTAAGCCAGGAACTGGTCAAGCAAGGCGTCTGAAATCTGGTCAGCCACCTTATCTGGATGTCCTTCAGAAACTGATTCTGATGAAAACAAATATGCCATATTTTCCTTTAATTTTCTATTAATATTTCCTGTTCTTTATTTTGCGGCTGCAAAGTTACACATTTTTTTTCAGATTCTGCCATTTTCCACTGAAAAATAGAGCGTAAATCCCCGAATATTCTACCATTTACGGCAGATTGCCCCCTGAATGCTTTTCCCGATACTTGATATTGCGTGGATGATGGTAGAGGATGGCCTCCCTCAGGTCGGAAGTTTCTATGTGGGTATAGATTTCCGTGGTGCCGATATCCTCGTGTCCCAGCAGTGCCTGAATCACCCTCAGGTCGGCTCCTCCCTTGAGCAGGGCGGTGGCGAAACTGTGGCGCAGGGTATGAGGCGAGATGGTCTTCTTGATACCTGCATCCTGAGCCGCATTCTTGATCATGATGAGAATCATGTGGCGGGTGAGATGGGCACCTCGGCGGTTCAAGAAGACGTAGTCTTCCTCGCCGGGTTTAATCTTCATCAGGTTGCGGTCGATATACCACAGGTTGATTTCCTTCAGCGCCTTTTCCGAGATGGGAACCAGCCTCTCCTTCTTGCCCTTTCCCATCACCCGGATAAACTTCTCCTCCTCGTAAACCTGACTGATCTTCAGGGTCACCAGTTCCGACACGCGCAATCCGCAGGAAAACAGGGTTTCGATGATAGCCTTGTTGCGCTGTCCCTCCCATTTCGAGAGGTCGATGGCAGACTCCAGCATATCCACCTCCTCCACCGAGAGATATTCCGGCAGATGTTCTCCTATCTGTGGCGATGGCAAGAGCTCAGTAGGGTCATCCTTCAGATAATCATCAATCACCAGGTAACGGTAGAAGGAACGCACGCCGCACAATACACGGGCATGCGAAGTTGCCGAGATGCCCTTGTCGTGCAGACTCGCCGAAAAGTTCTCCAGGTCTTCCAGTTTCATTTCCAGCACCCCCTTGTCGTTGTTCCTGGCATATTCCATCAGATAATCCAGGTCGTGCCGGTACGCCTCCAGCGTATTGAGCGAATAGTTTCGCTCCAGCTTGAGGTATCTCATATAGTTCTTGATGATGTCATTAGCCATTTTCTTATCTATTTTCTTATCTATTTTCTTGTCTGTTTCCAATTTTATTATTACCTTTGCATTCAGGTTAGCTGATATCAGCCAGCCCATTGCATCTGCAAAGATACAAAAAATAAACGATACAGACTTAAAAAATCATGTGATTATGAAGATACAGATTATTAATGGTCCTAATTTGAACCTCCTGGGCGTCCGCGAACCAGGCATTTACGGCAGCAATTCCTTCGAGAGCTACCTGCCTAAGCTGAAGGCTAAGTTTCCTGATGTGGAGATTGAGTATTACCAGAGCAACATCGAGGGCGAGCTCATCAACAAGTTGCAGGAAGTGGGCTTCTCCTACGATGGCGTGGTGCTCAACGCCGGTGCCTACACCCATACCAGCATTGCCCTGCAGGACTGCATCCGCAGCCTGAAGTGTCCTTGCGTAGAAGTTCACATCTCGAATGTACACAAGCGTGAGGAGTTCCGCCATCATTCTTACATCTCCTGCGCCTGCCTCGGAGTAATCTGCGGCTTTGGTCTGGCTTCTTACGACCTTGCCATCGCCGGAATCTTAGCACAGAAGGAAAACGGGGAGTAAGATGACAGAGACTGAACTTATCGACAAATATATCTGCCAGCATATCGAGCCGGAGGGTGATTATCTCTACCGTCTCTATCGTGCCACCAACATCCATACCATCCACGGACGTATGGCGAGCGGGCACATCCAGGGCCGACTGCTCAAGATGCTGGTGCAGATGGTCCGCCCCAAGAATATTCTTGAGGTGGGCACCTTCAGTGGCTACAGCGCCATCTGCCTTGCCCAGGGATTGCAGGAAGGCGGCAAGCTCTACACCTTCGAAATCAACGACGAGATGGAGGATTTCACCCGTCCCTGGATTGAAGGTTCGGATGTTGCCGACAAGATTGATTTCCGCATCGGCGATGCCAACGTTGAAGCACCCAAACTGGGTGTGATGTTCGACCTGGCTTTCGTGGATGGCGACAAGCGCACCTACATCGAGACTTACGAGATGGTGATGGGCATCCTGAACCCGGGAGGATACATCCTGGCGGATAACACCCTGTGGGACGGTCACGTCATCGACCCGGCATACGACCGCGACCAGCAGACCAAGGGTATCCGTGCCTTCAACGACATGATAGCCCAAGACCCTCGCGTGGAAGTGGTGATTCTGCCGCTGCGCGATGGTTTGACACTCATCAGAAAGAAATAAGAATTCCCCATAAAAGTTCTATCCGCCAGTGGCGGATACAAATACGGCAGTGGCGAACATACATCCGCCACTGCCGTACGTCTATCCGGCAACACCGGATAGACTTTTTATTTCCCTATAATATCTAATCTTCTTGTATCCTATACTTTTTCTAGTTCAGCAAACGCTTGCTCAATGCCCTTACCGGATACCAGACTGAAAGCCAGCCCACGGCGATGACCGTTACGAAGATGATTGCCACATCCGTATAGTGAACGCTCACCGGATAGGCATCAACGATAAACGAACCTTCAGAATCGCCCAATCTCACAAAGCCATACTGCTGCTGCAGCCAGCAGAGCAGCAAGCCCAGTCCGATGCCTATCACGGCACCAATCACGGCTATCATTCTTCCCTCAAAAAGGAAGACATGCGTTATCTGCTTGTCGTTGGCACCCAGATTTCTCAGCGTCACCACATCGTTCTTCTTGTCGATGATCAGCATCGAGAGCGAACCGATGATGTTGAAACATGCCACCACCAGGATAAAGGTCAGGAAGATATACGCCATCAGTTTCTCTATCTGCATAATCTTGAATGTATCCTCCTGCTGCTCGAATCTATCAAGCACCTTGTATTTGTTGCCTGCTATCTGCTGCATCTCTGCCTTCACCGCCTGCAAGTCGCTGCCCTCCTTCAGTCTGATTTCCAGGTCAGAGAGCATGCCTTGCTGGTCAAAGAGGTTGCGGGCGAAGGAGATGGAGGTGATGATGTAATTCTGGTCGTATTTCGACTGCTTCACGGCGAAGAGCACACCCGGCGATACCAGCGAATCGGCCACGAAGCCGTCGCCCGGACTCATCATGTCGAGCTGTCCTTCCTTCTTAGGCGCATAAATCTTCAGGAAGCCATCCCATCTTGCCCCGATGCCCAACGTCTGAGCCAGACGGATGCCCACCGTGCCATACTGCAGGTTGGCAGCACGGAGCGAGAAGCTTCCATCGCCATAAAGAATATCGTTGATATGCGATAACTCTGCAAAGTTATCATCCACGCCCTTGATCTTCACCATCGTCTGGCGGTCGGCATAGATAGCCAGTGCCTGGTCTTCTACGGTTTCCGTAGCCACGTCCACCTGTGGCAACTGGCGTATCTTCGTCAGTATCGGGTCGTCGGCAGGCACCGTCTTTCCCTCCACCGGCATCACCTTGAGCTGCGGGTCGAAACTGGTAAAGAGCGATGCCACCAGGTCGTGAAAGCCGTTGAACACGCTCAATACGATGACCAGCGCCATCGTAGCCACCGCCACACCAATCACCGAAACAGAACTGATGACGTTGATGACGTGCGTACTCTTCTTGGAAAAGAGATACCTGCGGGCTATAAAGAATGGAAAATTCATTTGTCTTACTTCATTTATATAATATAGGGAGTCAAGGCAGTTGTCATAACTCCTTAACTCCCTTCAATCTTTCAGTTCTCTCTTTTACTTCTTCAAGAGTTCGTCGATGTGCTCCAGGTAATCCAGGCTATCGTCCAGGAAGAAGCGGAGCTCTGGAATGATGCGCAGCTGGTTTCTCACCTTTCTGCCCAAGTCGAAGCGGATGGTCTTCTCGTTGGCATTGATGTTCTTCAGAATCTCCTCACCCTTCTCAGATGGGAACACACTGAGGTAAGCGGTGCAGATGCTGAGGTCTGGACTCACTCTTACCTTGGTTACACTTACCATCACGCCGTGCATCATGCGGGTCTGTGACTGGAAGATAAGACTCAACTCCTTCTGGAGAAGTCTTGATATACGGTTTTGTCTTGTTTCTTGCATAACTATAAACTATTAACTATAAATTATTAACTATTCAAGGTCAACGTGCGTCACGTCCACCTGCTCATGCAGGAATATCAGCGCCGACTCCTTGAACTTTTCCTCACTTTCCGTGGTCAGATACTGGCAGGTGCCATTGTGGGTTATCATCTGCTCCATCTTAGGATGTCGCTTCAGGTAATCCTTCAGGCTGTTTGCCACATACTGTCCCTGTGGTACCACTCTCACGCCATCGGGAAGATTCTTCACGATGCTGCTCATGAGCAGTGGATAATGGGTGCAACCCAGGATGATGGTATCGATGTCCTCATCCATGCGCATCAGCTGGTCGATGCGCTTCTTCACGAAATAATCAGCACCAGGGCTGTCTGCCTCGTTTGCCTCAACGATAGCTGCCCAGAGCGGACAAGCCACTCCGCTTACCTGGATATCAGGCCACAGCTTTCCTATCTCCATCTTGTAGCTCTCGCTCTTGATGGTTCCCTCGGTGGCAAGGATGCCCACGTGGCGACTCTTGGTCAGCGTACCTATCACCTCGGCGGTAGGACGGATGATGCCCAGCACGCGGCGGTCAGGGTCCAGTTCCGGGATGTCTCTCTGCTGAATAGAGCGCAGCGCCTTAGCCGAAGCCGTATTGCAACCCAGGATAACCAGATGGCATCCCATGGAAAAAAGCTTCAGCACAGCCTGGCGGGTAAACTTATACACTACCTCGAACGAGCGCGATCCGTAAGGCGCACGGGCATTGTCGCCCAGATACATGTAGTCATACTGCGGCAACATCTGGCGCAGGCCATGCAGGATGGTGAGGCCGCCATATCCGGAGTCAAAGATTCCGATAGGTCCGGGATTGGAAGGCAGCATCATTTCAGTTTCTCCTCCAGCGCAGCTGTAATATCCTCACCCATCTCGGCATTGAGATAAGGAGCGGCATTGTTGTCGGTATTGAGGATGAAGGCGAATCCCTTCTCCTTACCTATCTTCTGAGCCTCCTCGTTCACCTTTGCCTTGAGCGGAGCGAAAGCCTCGTCCTCAGCCTGCTTCAAAAGTCGGTTAGCCTCAGCCTTGAAGGCGATGTTCTTCTCCATCAGTTCACGCAGTTCAGCCTGGCGCTTTTCCAGGATTGTCTTGGCATAAGAGCGCTGGCCATCGAGAAACTCCTCGTACTTGCTGTTAAACTCATTCTCCACGCGCTTGGTCTCTTCATCATACTTTGTGCGCAGTTCGTCCATATTATGCTTGGCTATGGCATAACCAGGCATGGTATGAAAAACCTGCTCAAAGCTGAAGTAGCCGAAGCGCCATGCTGGCTGTGCAGCCACGGCAGCCGGTTGTGTTTCCTCTGCCTGGCTCTGCTGTGCAGAAGCCGAGAGGGCAACAAGAGCGAAAGCCAAAAATAAGAGATTCTTTTTCATAATGCGTGATACCTTATTTGATTATTTTTGTGAATAGATGTGCTAGATGATAAATAAGGGCAGGCACTTGTGCCTGCCCTTAGCTTCATTATCGTAATACTTACGTTGGATTACTTAATCTTAGACTGTACTTCCTTGGTTACATCCACCACGTTGGCACCGGTATAGATAGCTGTGCCATCCTCCATGATGTATGTATAGTTGCCAGCCTTGCCCACAGCCTCGATAGCTGCACGCACCTTGGCGATGATAGGCTGCATCAGCTCGCTGCTCTTCTTCTGCAACTCCTGCTGACCGTCCTGGTAAGCCTGCTGAATCTTCTGCTGCAGAGTCTGGAGTTCAGTCTCCTTCTGCTGCTTGGCAGTAGCGTTCATGGTGCTTGCACCCTTCTGGTACTCGTCAGCCTTGCGCTGCAACTCATCCTGCATAGACTTCAGTTCGTTCTCCTTCTGCTTCTGGAGAGCTTCCATCTCGCCATTAGCCTTAGCTACGTCAGGCAAAGACTGCATAATCTGCTGGGTGTTAACCTTGCCAAACTTCTGAGCCATCATTGTCATTGGTGCACAAAGCATCAACATTAAAATAAGCTTTTTCATTTCTGTTTTATTCTTTTTTAATTATTATTCTTTGTTCGTAAAGAGCTCTGTTTAGAGCCGTGCCCTTTCTTTTCGGCTGCAAATATACAATTATTTCTCGAAATAACCTAAATTATTTGCTTGAATAACATTTATTACTTGTTAGAATAGCCTAATTTCTGCAATACTTCGTTGCTGATGTCTATTTTTGGCGATCCGAAGATGATTCCATTGTTGCTGGCTCTGTCGATAACAAGCGAGTAACCGCGCAGGTCGGAGATTTCCTTCACGGCGTTGTATATCTCCTCCTGAATAGGTCCCATCAGTGCCTCGCGCATCTTGTAGAGGTCGCCCTCGGCTCCGAAGTATTTCTTCTTCAGGTCGCTGGCTTCCTTCTCTTTCTGCATGATGGCATCCTGCTTGGCTTTCTTCTGCTCCTGAGAGAGGAAGACCACCTCGTTCTGATAGTTCTTATACAGGGTGCTTGCCTCCAGGTTGATGGCCTCTACCTCGGCCTGCCACTTGCGGCTCACCTGGTTCAACTGTTCGTTGGCACGCTCGTAGGCGGGTACATTCTTCAGGATGTACTCCATATCTACCAATGCATATTTCTGTGCATGTGCTGAGATGGCTGCTACAGCCATCATCAGCATCAATACTATTTTCTTCATAAAATCCGTTTTTAGAATTCCTGACCCAAGATGAAGTGGAACTGGCTTCCACCCTTCTTATACTGGCTGCCGTTCCATACCTTGTCGAAACCGTAAGCCCAGTCGATACCCATCAAACCTACCATTGGCAGGAAGATACGCACACCTACACCGGCACTGCGCTTCATGCTGAATGGGTTGAAGTCCTTGGTATCATACCATGCATTACCTGCCTCTACGAAGGTCAAACCATAGATAGTGGTATTGCCCAGGAGGAATGGATAACGCAACTCCAGTGAGAAGCGGTCGTAGGCATAAGCATAGTAACCGGTGTTGCGGGTATAAGATACGGAACCGTTTTCGTAACCGCGGAGTCCGATGGTCTCCTCACCATAGTATGATGAGTAACCACTCATACCGTCACCACCCACATAGTAGGTCTCGAATGGACTCTTCTTGTACTTGTTGTAAGCACCGAGCAGACCGAGCTCTACGCGGGTCATCAAGACGAAACACTTCTGACCGCTGGTCAATGCGGTATAGGTCTTTGCCTTGAACTTCCACTTGTGGTACTCAATCCAGCGATACTTCTCCTGCTGCTCCTCAGAGTAGGTTGGAGACTTGGAGTTGTTGGCGAGGTTCTTGTAATCCTTGTTGTCGAACGCACTCCAAGGTGGAGTAAGGTTCACGCTTGCCTCAAACTCTGAACCACGACGTGGGAAGAGCTGGTTGTCGGTTGATGTACGGTTCAATGCGATGGTCAAGTTCAAGTTGTTCGCATTACCGTTGGTCATCAGCATATAGCTCCAGTTCCTCATCATGTAACGCTGGTAAGCCAACTGCACCGACAGGGTGAAGTAATCATCTGGCCAGCGGAGGCGCTTACCCCAACCGAGGCTCACACCCACCATCTGGATGTACTTGTCTGGATCGTAATAATTCTCGTAGTTGTTATAGTAACCAGAACCGTAGCCATATAAGTAACTCTGATAGTTGTACATGGCAGCATTATTGTAATAGTTGCTTGACACGTCGGTACTCTTGCTGTAGTAGGCACCCACACTAAACTGGATAGGGCGCTTGCCGCCAAACCAGTTGGTAGAGTAGCTTACGTTGTAGCTCTGGTAGTAGGTACCGTTGGTCTGTGCACCGATGCTCAGCACCTCACCATCGCCGATAGGCATGATGCCACGATGCTCCTTATTCTTATTGAAGAGGTTGGCCATAGAGAAGTTGTTGAGCTTCAAGCCCACACGTCCGATGACACCGGTCTGACCCCAACCGAGCGAGAACTCTATCTGGTCGTTACTCTTCTGCTCCAGGTTCCAGTTTACATCCACGGTTCCGTCCTCATAGTTAGGCTTCACGTCTGGACTTACCTTTTCAGGGTCGAAGTGTCCCATGGAAGCCAACTCACGAGCCGAACGCATCAAAGCCTCCTTAGAGAAGAGGTCACCTGGCTTGGTACGGAGCTCACGGCGCACCACATTCTCATAAAGACGGGTGTTACCGTTGATACGTACGTGGCTCAGGTAAGCCTGAGGTCCCTCTGTCACGCGCATCTCCAAGTCAATGGAATCACCGTCGATATTGATTTCGGCAGGATTGATGCTGGAGAACACGTAACCATTGTTGTAGTAGAGGTTCGCCACTGCATCATCATCCTCGTTCAATCGCTTGTGCAGAATCTTCTGGTTATATACATCACCCTTCTTCATACCCAGCAGGTAGTTGAGCCTGTCTGTCTGATATACGGTGTTACCCACCCAGTTGATGTTGCGCACGAAGTACTGCTTGCCTTCGTCCACCTTGATATATACGTTCACATGCTTCTCGTCGAAGTTGCTGATGCTATCCTCCAGAATCTGGGCGTCGCGATAACCATACTCATAGTATTTTTCGATGAGTTTCTGCTTATCTTCCTTCCAGCGCTCAGGAGTAAACTTCTTCGACTTGAAGAAGGTGGCAAACTTGCCAGCCTCGTGGGTCTTGGCAAAGGCACCCTTCGAGAAGAATCCACCCTTGATCTTGCGGTCAGAGAGTTTCTCGTTACCGTCGATGGTAATCTGATGAACCTTGATCTTCTGTTTCTTGTCCACGATGACATCCAGAATCACCTGTCCCTTGTTAGCCACGTCGTCGCGCTGGTTAATCTGGATATCGGCATTCTTGAATCCCTTGTCGTCGAAATACTTCTTGGCGAGAATCTTGGCACGGTCGAGCATGTTAGGGGTCACCTGCGTACCCTTCACCATGCCCAGCTTCTGCTCCATGTCCTCACGCTCACTCTTCTTCAAGCCCACATAGTTGATGTTCGAGATACGAGGGCGCACAGCCAGATAGATGTGCAGATAGAGTTTCTCGCCGACGATGGAGTCGGCAGCGATAGCAACCTTTGAGAAGAGGCCATGCTTCCAATAACGCTTCACAGCACTGGTGATTGCATCGCCAGGAACTTCTATTTCATCACCCACCGAGAGTCCGGAGATACCCGTGAGCACGTAGTCCTCGTATCCTTCCACACCCGAAACGTTGATACCGCCGATGGTCAGCGTACGGGGTGTTCCGGCATACGAGATGTCGGGATTAACGATTTTATCTTGTGCCAGCATCTGCACACTCGCCATAACGCCCAGCAGCAGGATGAAAATCTTTCTAAACTTGTTCATTTATATACCTTATTATATATATATAGTATCTATAACTTATCTTCTTTGCTTACCTATCATCGTGGAGATGTTACTTGCTTTCCTCCTCTGCCTCTACCTGTGCCTCGGTCTTTCCGTAGCGGCGCTGGCGGGTCTGGAAGCTCTCTATAGCCTTGTGCAGACACTCCTCGTTGAAGTCTGGCCAATATGTGTCACAGAAGTAAAGTTCCGAATAGGCAATCTGCCAAAGCAGATAGTTGCTGATGCGCAGCTCACCGCCCGTACGGATCAGCAGGTCTGGGTCTGGCATGAAGTTGGTCTCCAGGTGCTGCTCGAAGTTCTCCTCGGTCAGCATCTTCTCCACTTCCTCATAGCTGGCGCCCTTCTCCATGGCTTCCTTCACGGTTTCCTTCATCGCCTTCATGATTTCCCAGCGTGAGCTGTAGCTCAGTGCCACCACCATGGTCATGGCGTCGTTCTTGGCGGTATGGTCCATGGTTTCCTGCAACTTATCCTGCACAGCCTGTGGCAGACGCTTCATATCGCCGATTACACGGAAACGCACGTTGTTCTTCATGAAGATTTCATCCTCCAGTGAAGTGAGCACCAATCCCATCAGAGCCGAGATCTCGTCGGCAGGACGATTCCAGTTCTCTGTAGAGAAAGTATAGAGGGTGAGATACTTCACGCCGAGGCGAGTACACTCTGATGTGATGCAACGCACTGCGTCAACTCCAGCCTGATGGCCGTAGCTGCGGTCCTTACCTCTTTCAGTAGCCCAGCGTCCATTGCCATCCATGATGATGGCGATGTGCTCAGGAATTCTGTTCATATCCAAGTTGTTCATATAATATTCTTCTTTATTTACGAGTTCTTAATCTTCCTTATTACAAGTTTTACATCTTTCGCTGAAACTGTAGGTGAGCGAGAGTTGGAGCATCGAGTAGCAGTCGGTGTTCTTGAAGGCTCCGCTGCTCTTGATGAGATAGGGGTCTTTCACCCCGTCCAGTTCGTCGTTCAGCGAGAAATGAATGGTCCAGTCCACGCCGATGTTCAGCCTGTCTGTCACCTTATATTTGGTGCCGATGCCCAGGGGCACGTTGGCGGTGAATACATTCTTCCCGTCTCCCTTTACGAAGGTGGCTCCCAAGCCGCCAAACACGAAGGGCACCAGCCTTTTGGCTCCGCGGTAGTCTCTGCCTGTGCCGTAGGGCCAGAAGTTATACTCAAACACCAGACTCATGTCCACCAGCGTATTGCTGAAGGAGTAAGGTGCTTCCTGATAGTCGGGATAGTAGGTTTCCACCTTGTCGGTGGATCCTTTCAGTTTGCCGAACGCCAGGTTGAGCCGCAAGTCCTTGTATGGGTCGAAATTATATCTGCCCACGAAGGCTCCCATCGGCTGCTGGTTGGCAAAGATGTTGCCGTTCAGGTCGCCTTCGTAAGCCACCATACCTACGCCCGCACCTATCTCCATGCGATATTGAGGGTCGTCCTGCGCCCTTACCCATTGCATCTGGAACAAGAGGCACAGCAGCAACAGGAAGTTGCGCAAGCTGATTTTCATTTCCTATACCTTATTATATATAATGTCTTGTTAATGCTTTGCCAAACGAGGGATGGCTTAGTCCTTGCGCCAGCCATCGATGTTATAGCGTCCCTTCCATACGTAACCGTTGCGGATTACCCAGTAGAAGTGATTGTTGTCGCGGCAGAAACCGAAGCGGCCGGTATTTGCCTTGAACTCTGCTGGCAGGGTGATGAGCGAATCCACCGCCCAGGTCAGTCCGTTGTTCTTGCTCTTATACCAGTTGCCGTTGCTTCCCAGAGCCACATAGCCGGTATCGGCAGCGCAGGTAATCACCTCGCTCATCATCGGCAGCATGTTCTTAGCCTGGTTGGCATCCACATCCATATAGTTCCAGGCATACTCAGGAGCATTGCTTGCATAATCTGCCACATGAGTCCAGGTGGTAGCGATGGTATCGCCGTAGCTGACATCACGGGTTCCCAGGAGGAGTACGTTCTCGGCATTCTTCACCGAAGCGATGCCCGAAACGCTCATGCTCAGGTTCTGGGTTGGCAGAAGATCATATTTTGCATCTATCTTCTGGGCTGTCCAGGTAGCTCCCTTATCCTTGGATACGGAGATGCCTGTAGCCGTGAAGGCATAGAGATACTTGCTGCTGGCACCAACCAACTGCTTGAGTTCGCTGTTCTCTCCCACCTGCTGCCAGGTAGCAGCATCGGCAGAAAGATAAACCTTATCGCCTGAAAGGAGGAAGATATTGCCATCCATCATCACGGCATTCTGATAGTCATCAGCTGCGAAAGCCTGGTTAGGGGTAACCTCTGTCCACGCAGTACCGTCTGTATAAGAAGTCTTGTATATCTTCATACCCTCGGCAGTCTTTCCGAAGGCATAGATGTGGTCGCCCAGGGCGAGTACCTTCACATCCTGGAAGGCAGCCAAAGCTGCCTGTGCTCCCTTCGCCTGCCAGTTGAAATCGTATGGTTTCTCCTGATGCACGTTCACGGTCACGGTGTATGTGGTGTATGCAGAGAAGGCATTGTTGTACACGCGGATCTTGCGAGGCTGAGAGAAATCGATGGAGTCGGTGCTAGAATAATAGGCAGCCGAATCAAGATTCTCTGGTTGTTTAGCATGCATCAGGATCACCGGACTGCTGTTCTTGCTGGTGATGGTAGCCAACACGGCAGCTGTCCTTGTACCGGCTGGCAAGGAATCCGCATTATAGATCTGACGGGTGGTCTGATCTATATAAAATTTATAGCTGGAGCCCGTCACGTTCGACTTGAGCAGGGTATCCTTTCCGGCAGCAGTCTTTGCATATCTGTCGAGGTTACCGAGCGAGAAGCTGGTGATGGCCGTATCGTATGTATATTCCACAGTTGTATCGTCGCTGCTCAAGCAAGATGAGAGCGAGAAAGTAGCTGTAATCAGTGCTATGAAAGCAAAAAACTTCCTTTTCATTCTATTCAATTTTTCTTTTTAGCTGCAAATTTACGGAGAATTCTTCAAAAATCCGCCCTTTTCACCTTATTATTATGCAAATTATTCATTTTAGGGGCTTTTTTTATATTTTTTAGTGATTAAGAGCTAGGAAAAGACATGAAATCGGGGAAAAACGGGAAAATCATAGACGAAGAAATCCCGCTTCTCTTGCGAGAAACGGGATTCCATATTTAGCATGAATTCGAATTGTCGAATTAGAGCTGTGGACCAGCAGCAACGAGAGCCTTACCAGCCTCGTTTGTCTCATACTTCTTGAAGTTCTTGATGAAACGAGCAGCCAAATCCTTAGCCTTCTCCTCCCACTGAGAAGCCTCAGCGTATGT
>CAKQCH010000031.1:0-25950 GCA_934216735.1 uncultured Prevotella sp. | reverse complement strand
CGACTGCTACAACCACTTGAAACTCAAAATAAAAGCATCATTCTGCTATTTCTTGCTTTTTTAGGCGTTATTTTCTAAAAAAAACTTATCTCAACTTGATATTGCTCCAATCACTCATGCCATCAGCAGGAACCACCGTTGGCGACTGGCTCTTATGGTTGATGACCACCGACTGGCGGCGCACCTCCTTGTTCACATACTCGCTCAACTCGCCCAAGGTTACATCTCCCTTGGTATCCTGCAACTTCTTCAGGAGATAATAGGTGAACAGACCATGTCCCTTCTCCTTATATGGATAAGCAGTCTCGTCGCCCGTAGCAGCACTGAACACCACCATGTTGCCCTTTGGTGCATCCTGCTTCACCTTCAACGCTACGCCACGAGCCGAAGCCAACATGCCATCGCCACGCTGGGCACCACTGAAGCAGGCATCCATGAACACCAATACCCGCTTGGCATGGAGACCATCAAGCGTATCATACAGTCGCTTGGTGCTCAGACATACCTCTGTGTTCTGACCGCTGGCATCCACAGGAAGCAGGTAAGCAGCCTTGTCTGATTCGCTTGGCACACCATGACCAGCATAATAGAAGATGACATTCAGGTCGCCCTCGAAGGCTGAAGCAATGCTCTTGATGTCGTCTAAGGCTGAAAGCATCGTACCGAATGTTGCATCGCGATATACACGGATGTTCTCCTTAGGGAGACCCAGGGTCTTCTTGCAGTAAGAAGCAAACACCTTGGCATCGTTCAAGGCGTACTTCACCTTGGTGACACGCTCGTAATTCTCGTTACCGATAATCACGGCAAAGGTCTTCTTGTTCTCCTCGTTGGTTTCAGGAATATTGATGTCGAGCGCATTATCCACTACTTCCAACTGAGAGTTCGCGGTTCTGGCTGCACTACCGCCATGCAAGTCAATCTCCAATGGAGGAAGATTGGCAAGGAACTCGCTGGAACCGTCGTTCTTAAAACTGGAAGCCGACTGATAAACCTTATCACCCAACTTGAACTGGCAGGAAAGGATAGCCAGCTGGTCATCAATCACACCATACTGAGGTTCAAGCTGAATCTGGTTCCAATATCCCTTGAAGAGATCAGCCTCCTCGGCAGGCACCTTGGCATAGATGCGTCCCAAGCCATCAATGGAAACCGGGTAAGTACCATAATCGGTATCATATACGCCCAAGTTTCCCTTCACCATATTGGTGGTATAGGCAGCAATGTAGTTCTTGCGCACATTGTCAATTACCTCATCGAGCTTCTTCTCACGGTTTTCAGGAGTTACGCGCTCCTTCCACTGCTGGGCAGTTTCGTAATCCTTCTTCTTCTGCCAATCCGCCATTCGGCTGTTTACCATATCGAAGGCGAAATAGCTGAACGACTTCACTATCCTGCGCAGATTCTGACGGGCAAAAGGACTGGAGTTATATGGGAACTCAGGATACTCCTTGGTCATGCTCAGGATATCCTTCACGGCATAGTTAGGACAGGATGCAGAAGAATTGCTTCTCACATCGGTCAGGGCTGGTCCCTTGATGCCCAAACTGTTGTCATCAGGCAAGTTCTTATCGATATTGGCAGAAGGCTGCATTCTTCTTGGCTTCTGGTCGGGCAAGGTGAGGCTCTTCAACTTGTTGCAGTAAAGGAAACAGCATACACCCAACTTCTTCAAACTGTTAGGGAACGCCAGTTTCTCCAGTTGCTGGCAGTTGTAGAATGCACCCGCGCCAACGGTCTCCACGCCCATCGGGAGTTCCATCTCCTTCAAGCCGCTCGCCTCGAAAGCCAGGTCAGCAATCTTGGTTACAGAAGCAGGCACCTGCAGCTCCTGCAAAGCATCACATCCACGGAAGGCAGCCATCGGAATCAGGGTGAGCGAAGAAGACAAGGTAACCTCCTTCAGTTTCTTGCAATCCTCAAAGGCATGAGTACCCAGGCTCTTCACCGTGTTAGACATCAGAATAGAGGTAACGTCAGAGCCCTTGAAGGCCTCCTCGCCAATCTCTACCAGATATTTAGGAAGCACGATGTCGGTGATGGCACCCTGTTCGTCCTTGGCAAAAGCACGGGGAGCGATGGCAACCACCTTGCGTATCTTGCCCTTTATCTTCAAAGAAGAAGGAATTGAAAGACTGGTAGATTTATGTTCCCAGCCCGTAACCTTTGCCGTACTATCCGACAAAGCCTCATAAATGACACCAGCCACTTTGGCGCTGATGACCTTCTGTGCGCTCATAGGAATCAAAGCGCACAGGATGCAAACCAAAAGCAGAAAAGTTCTTTTCATCTAAAGCTAATTTATATTATTCACGTTTATATTCATTCACTATTCGACTACAAAAATAAGCAAACTTTTTGAGATAAAGAAACTTATTGGCAGAAAAATAAAAAGAAAAGCCAAAAAAGCATTCAATTGGCTGTTTTGAAAACGTTTACGAGGTTTTCAGCCTACTATTCTACACTTTGATTTGGAAAATTAAAATATTATTTCTATATTTGCACACAAAAGGAAACGATTAAGAAAGAAACTCTATATAATAAACCCAAATAAACAAAGTAACATTCATGAAGAAATTATTCAGTTTTGTTTATGCCTGTGTACTGGCTCTCGGAATCCAGGCTGCAGACATCAACAACTATGATGCACTCTATGAGAATCTCCCGTTCAAGATGGAGAAAGTGACTCGACCACAGTTCCCAAGCAATGAGGTCAATCTGAAGGACTTCGGTGCCATCGGCGACGGTTCTACCCTCTGCACCGATGCATTCAGAAAAGCCATCGATGCCTTGGCTCAGAAAGGCGGCGGCAAGCTCGTCGTACCTCAGGGTGTCTGGTTCACCGGTCCTATCACCTTGAAGAGCAACATCAACCTGCATATAGAAAAAGGTGGTATCATCCTCTTCTCGGCAGACGTAAACCTCTACCCTCTCGTGGAGACTTCGTTCGAGGGTCTTGACACCCGTCGCTGCCAGTCGCCTATCTCAGGCCGCAACCTGGAGAACGTGGCTATCACGGGTCAGGGTGCCATCGATGGTAACGGCGAGTACTGGCGTCCATTGAAGAAGGCTAAGGTTACTTCGGCACAGTGGAAGGCGATTACATCCCGTGGCGGTGCCTTCAAGCGCCCAGACTACTGGTTCCCATCAGAGGCAGCACTCAAGGCTGACGCAAAAGGTGCCGGCATGAACGTGCCTCTCGGCATTACAACAGAGGAAGGCTGGAACGAGGTGAAGGATTACCTGCGCCCTGTGATGGTGAGCCTCATCAGTTGCAAGAACGTATGGCTCAACGGCGTTATCTTCCAGAACTCTCCTGCCTGGAACATCCACCCATTGATGTGCGAGAACGTATTGATTGAAGATGTATTGGTTCGCAACCCTTCTTTCGCACAGAACGGTGATGGTCTTGACCTGGAATCCTGCAAGAACTCTCTCATCGTAAACTCTACCTTCGACGTGGGCGATGACGGTATCTGCATCAAGAGCGGTAAGGATGCCGACGGCAGAAACCGCGGCGTGGCTTGCGAGAATGTCATCGTTGACGGCTGTACTGTATTCAAGGGCCATGGCGGCTTCGTAGTAGGTAGCGAGATGAGCGGCGGCGTGAAGAACGTGATGGTAACCAACTGCCAGTTCCTCGGCACCGACGTAGGTTTGCGCTTCAAGAGTGCCCGTGGCAGAGGTGGCGTGGTAGAGAACATCTACATCAAGGATATGTCAATGTTTGATATCCAGACCGACGTGGTTACCTTCGACCTCTATTACGGCGGCAAGTCGGCTGTGGAAGTATTGAACGACGGCGACCAGAAGAAGCAGCAGGTGGTAGATATGAAGAAGGTGGATGAAACAACCCCAGCCTTCCGCAACATCGACATCAACCATGTAATCTGCCGTGGTGCCCGCCGTGCAGCCTACTTCAACGGTTTGCCAGAGATGCCAGTACAGAACATCAGCATCAAGGACATGGAGGTGAACAACGCTGAGCAGGGCATCGTAATCAACCGCACTGAGGGTGTAACCCTGGAGAACATCAAGGTAAGCGCCAAGACCCATACCTTTGATGCCAAGAACTCAAAGAACGTAACCGTAAACGGAAAGAAATACAAGAAGATAGATGAAAAGGGAATTACCCTCGACTTCTAGAAACTTGAGATAAGGATATAAAAAAAACTCCCTTGCCCACAAAAGCAAGGGAGTTTTTTTTATATCCTTATTTATTTGATTATCTCAATGTAATCATCATTACTTCAATGTAACCTTGATGCCACCCTGAGCCGTACGAACGATGTAAGTACCAGCTGCAAGACCGCGATTCTTCAAATCGCTCATCATGGTAGCCTTGGTTGTCATAAGACTAGTCAGCTTAAAGCCACCGATGGTATAAACATCTGCCTTGAACGAACCTCCATCAAGACCTATCTCCTTAATACCTGTAGAAACAGCCACGCAGATAGTACCCGTAGAGAGGAACGGAGTTGTATCCCACTCCAATCCGGCAGGAAGTTCCTGGAGTTCGAAGGTAGGATTACCACTGATAGAACCAGCGCAATCGAGAATGCGAACATAATCGCCAACAGCAGGAGTCCATGTATTCTTATAGGTAACAAAGATTGTACCATTCAGAACAGCGTTTCCACCTACGTTGAGGAAAGCCCATGCAGGAGACTTTGCACCAGTATATGAATTTACGGAGATAGAATCTGCCTTGGTCTTGTTCACGTAGATGCTAGAACCAGCCTCAGCATTCAAGTTCTTCTGGATGAAGATAACACCCGTATTGTTGGTCTGTGAAGCGGCAGAATTACTACCTGGGCGCAAGATACCGCCATTCAGAAGGTTGATACCGTATGCATAACCCACGCCACGAAGTTCACCGGCATCCTGAACATAGAGGATGGTAGGAGCTGTCATAGAAGAGGTAGCAGCAGCCTTGTTCAGCTTCACTGCACCATCCACAATCTTCAACGACTTGGCATTGGCAAGAACATCCTCGCTAGAGATTGTCCATACACCCGTACCATTCTTCACCACATGGCTGCCATTGATAGAACCCTTGAACTCGAAGTTCGTATTCTTACCGCCAATGGTCAATGTATTGGTACCAGTTCCAAAGTATCCACCATTACTGATATAGCCGGAACCTGTCAAGGCACCGATGGCGAAACTCTTGCCGTTGGTACAGAATGCATAGTCTTTGGTGAAACGTGAATCAACATTGAGCGTTGCCAGAGGAATACCATAGCTGTTGTTGAAATCGAATACAGGCTCGTAAGCATTCTTGTTGCCACGCTTTGCATTGATGGTTCCAGCGAACTCACTCCAGTTGCCCTTGAACGGACAGCGAATCCAGGTACCATAGATGTCGATAGTTCCTTCACCGGTCAGTTTACCGGTATAGTCACAACGTCCGTCAGGATACCAGATTCCCGATTTGCCCTTAGGCACCTCGATGTTCACATTATCCGAGTTGCTGCTGTAGATACTGTTGGAAGCCTGGAATACTACCTTGCTACCATTCAGCACGATGGTCTTACCAGAGAAGTGAGCATCCTGGAAGTCATATACTGTACCCTGGTTGATGTAGAGCACATCAAAGTCTGCATCGCAATTCAACTGCAATGTACCAGCTCCAGTCTTATAGAGATCACGATTCTTACCGACGTTAGCCCTTATTATTCCACCATTCAGAATCAGCGTACCCGTATTATTGATAGTACCACCATTCTCGCCAAGCACAATAGGATGAGAGGCTGTCATGCCTGAAGCAACCTTCAAAGTACCCTTGTTGCTCAAAGTGATAGTATTGTCTGCAGATCCTAAAGAACCAAATTCCAAACCTTCCTTGTTGGCAAGAGTTGCCGGAGCCAGGATACCACCCTTGATATTGGTACCGCCACTATACTTATTGGTATTCTTGATGTTCACGGTTCCTGTACCCTCTACGTTCAGTGAACCTTCACCCAAGATAGAGCCATTACCTGCAAGGCTATAATCCTTCTTGTTGTTCTTGAAGAAGATATTTCCAGGAGTTACATCCTCTGCAAGGTTCACGTCTGTTGTAGACGCTTCATCATTGAAGGTCAGTTCATCGCCAGTGACGAACATCTTGTCAGAAGAGCTGAAGTTCTCTGTTGACATCAAGTCCCAAACAGAACCCTTCTCACCTGTCCATACGCTGCTCTCGCTATCACGGGTATCAGAAATATTCAAGACAATCTTGCCATCTTTATATTCCAAGGCAAACTTATGTCCTGCAAGTCCCTCTACAACGATATCAGAAAGCTTGCCTGTCAGTTCACCTACCTCTGCCAAGGTATAAGTACCTGGTGCTGGAGTGGCAGCAAACTCAAAGACAGGAGCACTATACTGAGGACCATTTTCCCAAGTCTTCTTCTCAATGCTCATCTTGGCAGCCACCAACTTATCTACGTTACCATCCTTGGCATCGAATACGACACGTGCACCGAAACCCAGGTCGAGTGAAGAAGTGGTCAGAGTTCCGATATTCTCCTTACCTCCAGGACGAATCACAGAACCATAATCAGCCTTGATACCACCCTTGAAGTTACCGCCGTTAGAGTTCAACTCCGCAAAGCGATTGAGCCATACAGGACTGCTTTCCATGATGCCGTCAAACTGCAAAGTACCTGCCCAGACATCAGTCTTACCGGTATAAGTCTGCGTTACGTTAGGCAATACCAGAGTACCGTCTCCCTGCTTAACCAGGCGCATGCCGCCTGTAAAGGCACCACCAGTCAAGGTATGGGTATAATAGGTATATTTAATCTCCGTATCCTTGGTCTTGCACTCGCTGGCAGCCGTACCCTGCACCCAAGAAGGGGCATTGTCGGTAAAGATAGCAGGAGCAGCACCATCAGCCACGCTTACTGTGGCATCGCCAGTAGTGGCGAGAAGAGCATGCTTGCCATCCAATGACTTAGAGATAGAAGAACCAACCTCTTCACGACCTGTAGTGGTGAGTGGTGGAGGAGCAATGGTGATGCCTTCCAACTCGCCGAGGAAGTAGGATGCATGAGGTGGCTGATTGTAGCCACATGGCTGCCATACCATACCATTGCGATACTGATGATCGTACCACAAAGAGTAGTTACGCCACTTGGTTGGCTCGGTAGTGGTATAGATGCGGATGTTGTTATCGGCAGTACGCTCGATAATTTCCTCGCGCCAGTCACCAAAGATATCACCCTGATAGCAAGGTGTTGCCTTGGTACTGTTGTTTGAATAAGCGCCTTCCATCTTCGCAATTCTTCCAACACCCGGTTTGGTTACCTCCGTATCATTGAAGCACTCCTCCAGAAGGTCGCCATCCCAATAGATACGGAAGTTCATGCTGAGGCCATTGGTATTGGTACTCACATGATCATTTGTGATCGTAGAGATAGGAGTATCGTGTGCACTATGACCAACAGCTCCAGGGAAATCATTATAGAAATTACCTGCCAGGCAACGACCATCATCGTTGGTATCAGTCTTTCGATAATATATCTTGCTGGTTGTTGCATCACGATAGTTGTTGGATGGATTATCCTCATTACAAGCGAACATCTCCTGACCATGGATATAAGGATTGAAATCTCCTATATGCTGGGCATCACCATGACCGAGACCTGTGGTAGAGAGTCCCTTACCGTTATCATCAATCACCATAGAACCCCATACAATCTCATCACGTCCATCCCAATCCACATCGGCAACGATATAGTTGTGGTAACCCTGACCATACCAAGGAGAACCCGGCTGGTTGTTAGTCCACTTCCAGCGGACCTTCAAGTCGTGAGTCTTTGGATCTACATCGTATGCGATGAACTTGTGGCGGGTATAGATACCACGTCCCAGGAAGATGCTTGGATGCTTGCCATCCAGATAAGGAGCACCGAAGAAGTACTTGCTGCTGCGGTGGCCATAGCCATCACCCCATGCTGCTTTCAAGTCTTTTTCTCCATCTTCCAGACGCTTCAATGGGAACTCGATGCACTGGTATGGCTTACCGGTAGCACCTTCGCAATACCAGAGGAACTCCTTGCCATAATGGGTAAACCACTCTACGGAACCTGAAGATTTTGGCTCACGATAGTTGGTCCAGGAAGTTCCATTCTTGCCATCGGCACCAATGGTATAAGTAGTACCATCAGCCATGTGGACAGTAGAACCTTCTTCGAGTCGCATTACGACCTCAGCCTTGCCATCCATATCCCAGTCGTAGCCAACGATGTTCTGCTCGTTGTTCTGGAAATCACCCATGTTAGGACCGCAGTTCACCCACCAGAGCACGGTACCATCCTGTTTCAGACAAGCCAACATGGAATACTCCTTGGTCTCAACGCCATCGATGGTAGGTCCATTCTTTGGATAGAGTTGTTCACCTTCCTCCTTATTGGTGAACTTCATCAGGATTTCCACCTCGCCATCGCCATCCACATCGGCGCAGCAGGCATCATTAGGCTCATAAGTAGCCTTGAGAGACTTATCATGCTTGATAATAATTTCCTTATAGTTATTACCGAGTACAGTAGCTGCTTTAGAAGCCTGCTGCTCTACTCCATTCAATACCGCCTTCACGGTATATTGACTACTTTCCGAACCAGAAGCATCTGTAAAATTAGATACATCCAATGGTTCAGCGTTTACCCTGGTACCATCTCGATAGAGATTGTACTTCACATCGTAATACTCATCGGCCTGGATACGCCATGAGCAATAGACACCCTTGGTGGTTTTCACTGCCACCAATCCACGGTCTAGCTTATCGGTGAATCGCTGGGCGTTTGCACCCATGCTAACCAACAAAGCCAAAGCTGATGTTGCAAATAATTTTTTATTCATTATAATCGTAGGTTATTATGTTGCTTGTTTATTCTTCTTATAATTGGTGGCAAAGATACACATAAATAATGAAGAACCATCCATAAATTCTGATTTATTACTTTATTTTTTGATAAAAACAGCATATAAGAACCCAAAAAAGGGTGCATTGCTGCACCCTTTATTATTTATGTTATCGTAATTTCGAGATTACTTCATCTGAGCACCAGACAAAGAGAATGTCTTGTTACCCTTAACGATTACGAGACCATCCTTTGTCATCACCTTCTTAACAGCAGGAGCAGCAACCTCAGCAGCATTTACTGAAGAGATGCCTGTTGTGTTAGGAGCAAAGCCCTTGTAAGTCATAACCTTTACGTCGCAGAGAGCTGTATCGTAACGGAAGAGGTTGTAAGGCTCACCAGCTACACAAACTGTAGTCTTGTTGCAATCACCCTTGTCAGGACGGTCGTAACCACCACGAGTATGAACGATGTAGAAGTTTGGCTTGCTAGCATCGTCAGAAGTGTACTTAGCGTCGAGAGTTACAGGAGCATTTGTGATGGCTGTGTTGTAGTAAACGATACCCTCGAGTGGGAAGATGCCCCATGCTTTAGCGTCATACTTAGAGTTAGCAATCAAATCAGCTGTTGGAGCCAATGGAGCGAATGCTGTTGTTGCATCCTCAGGAACCTGAACATTCCACTTAGCATCATCAGTACCGATACATGCCATATCATAGAAGCCAAAACCAGACTTGGTAGTTACATAGTTATCTTTTTCTGCCTCTGTGCAAGCTGTAGCATTACCATTTGCGTCATAACCATACATCTGGGTTGAATAAGCACGGTCCCAGTGTGACTTGTTACCTGCATCAACAATCTCAGTTACAGTGAAACCTGCCTTTGCTGCATCGCACTCATCCTTTGTCCAAGCATAGTTCTTTACCTCAGCTACAACATACTCTGCATTGTTGGTTACAGTAACCTTCTCTGACTGCTCATACCAAGGGTTTGGGTGTGTGCCATCCCAAGCATAGAGTTCCAGAGTTCCTGCCTTTGTCATCTTGACAACCTCACCAGTCATAGCATCCTCCTTTGAAGCAATAACGTTACCTTCAGTATCTTTTACAACATAGTTGATAGTAACTGTAGGAGTAAGGAGTGTATTTGAGTTATCAGCTGTGATGGTATATTCCTTAGCGAAACCTTCCTCTACGTTTGTGATAGTTGCAACAGGAGTTGGCATAGAAATCTTCTCGCATGTAACTGGAATTACAACATCCATTGACTTGGCATCATTTTCATCAAGTACAGTCCACATCTTCAAATCGCCAGGCTTTGAACAGTAAATGATCTTTGAACCGAGATAATCCTCGTTAGTCTCAAATGCACGTGTATCCTTTGCCTCTTCGTAAGTTACGGTATACTCTTCGCCATCAACATACTCTGTACCATCTGCAGCTATAGCATTACCAAGCTGAATCCAGTGAAGTGTATTACCCTCTTCGAAGTTTACATAGTAGTCACGCTCTGTAAGACGAGCTGCGAGCAAGTCTGCATTTGGCTCTGTAGCGAAAGGACCTTCAGCAAGATAGCTGAGACCGATGTTAGAAAGCTGATGTGTAGAAGTACCGTTCATACCGAATACAAAGATACCGGCACGATCCTCAGCACAAGTATACTTATGAACACCAGTCTTCAAAACAGTACCTTCTTCATCTGCAATAGTATAAGTAGCAGTCTTCTTTGCGACATTGATTTCTACAGCAAACTTGTAAGTCTTCTGGCTTGAGATGGTAAGAGTCTCCTCTGTGGTCTGATCCCAGTCTTTTTTTCCAGTTGGCATCTCGTTAATCCAAATAGTGAAGTCACCATTAGCCGCAGCAGGCTTCTCACCTACTCTCCAACGGAAGAAATAGTCATCACCTTCGTTAGCATTCCACCAGTGATAGTTGTGAGTACTTACACGATCATCACTTGATTCACACATGTTAACAGGAAGAAGTGTAAATTCCATGTCGGCACGGGCAGCCATGTTAGACATGTTCAAGTCCATAGTGAACTTGTAAGTGCTGTTAGGAAGAGTAGCAGGATCTACACCATTCCATGCATCCTCGTTCCAGAAATAGTTGAGCATACGTCCACCATTCTTCTTGTTCTGAACCTCAAGATACTCCTTGCTAGTTGCTGAAGCAAAATTGCCTGCATCCTGGATAATCCAGCCTTTAGCCATCTTGTCTGTTGGCACCTTGAAGAAGTACTTGTCCATCAACTCAGCCTTTGCTGTCATAGCGAATACAGCCAAAAGCATTGCAATAAAAGTAAACTTTTTCATTGTTAAAATGTTTAGTTGTTAATAATTTGATTTTAATATTTTGTCCTTGTCCCAAATCATCAGCCCACCCGAAGGTGGGCGAAATGATTTCTGACAGGAGATTCAAAATCTTTGTTCTTTTGGGAAGCAGGAGGATTACCATCCAGGATTCTGGGTAATGGCACCACCCGACTTCATGATTTCTGTCTGGTTGAATGGGAAGAGGTTCCATTTGCTCTGCCACTGTCCGTCACCACGCTTATAAGCCACCTTCTTATAACTAAAGGTACCATCCTCGTTCTTGGTGATTTCCATGCGGTGGATGTTCATGAACTTATCGCCATCCTCCATCCAGCGGCGCACATCGTAGAAACGGTGTCCCTCGAAGGCAAGCTCCACGCGGCGCTCGTTCTTATACTCAGCCCAGAACTCATCGTTGGTCATACCTGTAGCAAAAGCAGGCATACTAGAACGCTCACGGGTCTTGCTAGCCATCTTGGCTGCGGTCTGAGATGCTGGAACTGTTACACTCTGTGCATTGCCTTCTGCATCAGTATACTCCACAGCACCACTGGCATCTGCTGCGTTTCCATTGCCACATGCCTTGAAGTACTCATAAAGAGCCTCGGCATAGTTCAAATACATGCCACCCATACGGAAGGTCAACCAACCGTGAGGAGAGGTAGTAGCAGCTACGCCAGAACGGGCACGGAGAATCTGATCGGCATTACAGAACTTCTTCAGATAGTAACCGGTAGTAGTAGCGTATGACTTACCTGCCGCATTACCCGTGCGAGAGTGATAGCCGCCTACATAAGTTTCGATGGTTGGATGCTCACTATTGTATGCAGCCAAATCATTAGGCCATGCCTCGCCGTTCACTACGATAGTCTTGGCAAGACGAGGGTCGCGGTTGGCGTATGGATCATTCGCATCATAGAGAGGACTCTCTGAAATGCTCTTACCATCGGTACATTCGAAAGCATCAACGAGATCCTGGGTTGGACAGTTACCGCCCTGACCAGAAGAATAACCTACCGGGAAGTTGTAACCCTCGAAGGTATTGGCAGAACCTGTACGGCGAGCCCAGAGAATCTCCTTAGAACTCTCGGTATTAGAGTAGTACTCCTTATCCCAAAGCAAATCAATGGAAGAAGCCAAACCATAACCCTTAGCCTCAGCCTCATCAATGAGTTCCTTGTTGGCAGCAACCGCTGCACCCCAGAGATTCTTCTTCTCCTCGTCGGTCTTACCCTGTGTGAAGAGAGGTGATGCCTGATAGAGGGCTGTCTGTGCCTTCAAGGCAAGAACAGCGTACTTATTGGCACGACCAGTCTCAGCCTTTGCCAGGATATGGTCCTTATCAGCAGAGTAATCATCGATGATCTTATCTTTGATACTGTCACACTCGTTGATGATGAATGCAAAGATCTTGTCAGCTTCAGTGCGTGGCAATGCTGTTTCTTCTGTACCCACTGTATTATGAGTCTTGAAAGGTACACCACCATACTGGCGAACCAGAGTGAAATAGAAGTAAGCACGTGCCCAACGAGCCTCATACTGATAGTTCTGGTAGAGGTACATCTGCTTCTCGTAATCCTTGTTGAGTTTGAACTGATCGAAGGTCATGTTAGACCAGTTGTCAATCACCTCATTACAATAAGTGATTCCTTCGTAAGCAGAAGACCAGATGGTTTGGTGTGCATTAGATGCACTCCAGTTACCATTAAAGAAATCCTCCACAGAGTTTCCATCGTGGCTATACTCAGATTCATCTGTAGCAGATGAGAGCATCGCACCCGAAAGGTTACCCCAGTCTGTATCGATGTCATTGTATATCTTAGTCATCAAACCACCCACGTAGGTGAATGAACGCTGGATATACTCCTTGTCGTATGCTGTATATTCATTGTAGTCCATGTTGCATGAAGTCAATGCCATGGAAGCCAATGCAAAGCACAATATGTTTTTATTCAGTTTCATAATTGTAGTCCCTTTCGTTTAGAATGTTACAGCTGCACCCACCTGAATACTTCTTGTCAGAGGCTGTGTTGCGCTATATACTGCTGCATCAGCCTTGTCGAGATGGTCGGCTGTGAAAAGATCTGTACCACGAACATAAACCTTCACGTTGCTGATGAAGTCTACCTTCTGAAGCATTGTCTGTGGCAAGTAATAGTACATCTCTACATAACGGAGCTTCAAGTAGCTGCGGTCGAACATGTTGAGGGTACTGTTTACATCGTTGTTGGCATTGCTTGTGGTAGAAAGACGTGGGAACTGAGCATTCTCCGTATTACCGCGCTCTGCAGACCATGAATTCTCATAGAGATACTGTGACAGGGTGTTGGTAGCCACAGCCGAACGATACAAGCCGTTGGTGGTCTTGAAACCAGTCCACTTGCCTACTCCCTGGAACATCGCATCGATACCCAAGCCCTTATACTCTGCACCGAGGTGGAAGTTATAATAGAGGTCTGGAGCAGTGGTGCTGTAACCTATCGCCTGACGGTCGTTAGAATCAATCTTGTCGTCATCAGTCAAATCCATATACTTCACATCACCAGGATGAACCGTAGTAAAGTTCTGTACAGGATAGCCCTTCTGCTGCATCTCAGCTGCAGAGACGGTTCCATCACCATCCAGGTCATCACTCTTCTGGAAGAAACCATTAGCTACATAACCGAATGCCTGACCGTATCGCTTGCCTGTAGAAGAGGTGTTGGCAAAAAGCTGTGGAGCCTCAGCCTGCTCCTCAACGATGGTCTTGTTCAGAGTCATGGATGCACCCAGGTTGATGGTGAAGTCGTTATTGAACTTCTTGCTGTAATCAGCAGAAACCTCAAAGCCCTTCTGGTTGATAACACCTACATTCTCATAAGGAGCAGTCAAACCGAATACGCTAGAGTAGCTACCTGCTGTAGAATACCAGATGTTGTAACGATGCTGGTAATAGTAATCAGCAGAAATGTTCAGACCTCCGAAGAGAGTGGCATCAAAACCTACATTGAGCTTGCTAGACTGCTCATGACCCAGGCTCTGAGTGCGGGCGGTTCCAAGATAGGTATTACCCCACTGTGTTCCTGTATAGGTAGCATCGAATGGATAAGTAGTTGCATCCATCAGGTAGAACTGATCGTAGTAAGTCCATACATTATCTCCAGGGAGCACATCGAGTGACTGGTTACCCCAAGATGCACGCAACTTCAGGAAGTCAATCCACTTCACGTTCTTCATGAAAGCCTCGTTAGAGATATTCCATGCAGCAGAAACATTTGGAGAGAAAGCCCACTTGCTGCCAGGAGCCAGACGGCTGGAACCTGACTCTACGAGCGCTACATCCAAGAGGTATCTGCTATCGAAACCATAGTGAGCGAAGAGAGATACATTGTGACGGTAAACGGTGGTATTCGTTCCCGTCTTGTCATTGTACTCATAATCGTACTTCAACTGTCCATATACATTGTGCTTCTCTGCGAAAGTTCTATCGTAGTTGATAGAGGCATTCCAGATGCAACGACGAATCCAGGAATTGTTGCCGGAACCAGTACCCATGTTTGAGTCGGAACCCTGGATGGCAGACATGGAAGCATTGCCATTGGCTACCACATCACCATTATTGGCAACCTCATAGTAGCTATAACGATAGGTCTTAGAGTGATCCTCGTATACATTCGACCATGTATCGTAACCTATCTGCGTCTGTGCGCTCAATCCCTCGGTAATAGAAGAGAGATCCTGATCCAACTGCAAGTCGGCATAGAGAGCACGCTGATGATTCTTGTAATAAGCAGCAGCCTGGCTCTGAGCCACAGGGTTGTTGGTGGTATATACAGTGTTACCGCCCCATACAGCATCATTCAACTTCACTGGGAAGGCATTGGCTGGCACCTTATAAATCATACCCCAAAGATCTGCCTGAGATCCTGGTTGCGACTGCTCTGTCAGCAAACCATACAAGTGGGTATGCAACTTGGTCTTAGGACCTAAGTCGATGTCCATGTTAGAACGCAAGGTTCCGCGGGTGTATTTATTCTGTGTAGAATAACCGTCGTTCTGGAAGTTCTTGATAAAGCCCTTGTTGGTGAGCAACTGCACGTTGGTATAATAACGGAAGTTGCTGGTACCACCCTTCAGCTCAACATCGTAACGGTTGTTGTGAGAAACATTGCGGAAAGTCTCATCAGCCCAGTTTACATTTGGATAGTAAAGAGGATTGGTTCCATTCTTGTAAGCATCAATCACCGCATCGCTATAGATGGCAGAACCACCCTGGTTGCGATAAGCCTCATTCACTGCAGAGGCATAAGTAGCGGCATCCACCATCTCAGGCTTGTTGGTCAAGTAAGAGAATGTATGGTCGTAAGATACCTTGATAGAATTGGAATTGTATTTACCATGCTTGGTAGTAATCAGGAGAACTCCGTTAGCACCCTTGTAACCATAAAGAGCTGTAGCTGCAGCATCCTTCAAGATCTGAACACTCTCCACATCCTCAGCCACCACGTTCTCCATCGCACGCTCCACGCCATCGATGATGATGAGCGGAGTGCTGCCGCTAGACGACTGTACGCCACGGATATAGAAAGTAGGGTTCTGCGCATTGAAGAGACCAGAGCCGTCCAAGCCAACAAGACCAGACCCTTGACCCAGGATGTTGTTACCAATGTTGCGTGCGCCACGCTTGTTGACATCCTTGTTGGTGATGACACTGACAGAGGCTGTTGACTGTTCGCGAGAGAACTGGCGGTTAGCACCTATGTCAACCAGCTGATCCTTATATGCCACAGAATCTATGATGTCGGTCTGCGCCATTGCAGGCAGGCTCATGCCTGCAAGCAACGACAACATATATATATTCTTAGTTTTCATATACGAATTCATTTAACTATATTATTCTATGTCCCAACTAGGATTATTCCCAACCTGGGTTTTGAACAAGACCATATTTCTTGTTAATCTCAGCCTGTGGCAATGGTTCGAACAACCACTTCTTCACCTCGTTGCTCTTTGGATCTTTGTTCCAGAGATAACGGCTGTTACCGGTAATCGTCTTGATAGAGCTCAAGAAGAAGAGAGGCTGTGTTGAAGATGCATCGTTATCACGGTCGGCACCTACCCAAGCCTTATGACGGCTCTCGAAAATGGTACCCTTCTGAATCATGCGATACTGCATGATACCATGAAGCTGCTTGGTCATCCAGTCGGTTCTCTTCATACGAATCATATCAAACCAGCGTGCGTTGGTAAGACCCAGCTCGCGAACTCGTTCATCGAGCAATTCTTCCATGAATTCAGTAGAAGTCTCACCATTGGCAAGAGTGACAGTAGCAGTAGCGGCTGCGGCTGCAGTAGTAGCTGTATAGCCCTTAACCTTGCGATAGGTTGAGTTAGTCCACATCTTAGCCATAGAAGGAAGACCTACACGTGAACGAACCATATCCACCATCTTCACTGCCTTATCCACATCAGGAGCAGAGCGCTTTACCAAAGCCTCAGCATACTGGAGATAGAACTCTGGCAATGAAAGCGCTACCCATTGGGTTGGGAATCGATAGGAATCCGCACCGGAATCACCACTATACACACCTGTTCCAAGATAATACTTGTTGAATCCGTAACCAGAACCGAACATGGTATTCTGCTGGGTCAACACACCGGTTGCACCATCGTTACCATTATACCAAAGCTCCCAAGGATAACCTGTCATAGAAGCTGTAGTCCAGTCGAGGTTCAAGTTCTGACCATTGACGATACACTCTTCATAGAGACGTGGATCACGGGTAAGATTTGTATTAATCTGACGGCCACCAGCAGGAACATCACCACTTACAAACATGGTATGCAAAGACTTTGCATTACGGGTGATGGCACCAGTAATGGTATTGGTCACAAAGTTCTTTACTCGATAGGTCACGATACCGGCAGTATCAGTCTCTGTCTCCAAATCTGGCTTTATAGCCGAATTCTTGTATGTCTTCTTGGCAGCATTGTCCCAGTTGAAAGGCTCACCATCGTTCCAGGAGAACTTCTCTACATACTCCTGTGTAGGACAGTAAGCATTACGTGGCACATCCTTTGAATACCACTCATGCCATCCATAACGGGCTGTCGACATAGGGTCGTTACCATATACACGAACAGAGTGAAGAATCTCGGTTGATGCATTCAAGAAGTAACCGCGGCGATAAGCCAAGCGATAGTAAGGAACCTTCTTCGCTGCAGTATTGGCGGTCTTTGGAATATCAGCTGTAACCAGAGCATACTGACCGTTTGCCAACAAAGCATTGTAGAAATCATCACAAGCCTTGGCAAAAGCATCCCAACGATCCTTATACTTAGAAGCATCAGTGTACATGATGTATGGCTTCACTTCTTCAGAAACGCCATCATAATATGGCTTGCCATCTTCTGGATTCAGCAAAGGAGATGCAGCAAACTGAAGAATCTTACACTTCAGAGCCATGGCACCCGCCTTGGTCCAACGGCCATTCATGGTAGCAGGATTAGATGTAATCCATGGGAAATCGCTATCATTGATTGCCTGGTCGAGCTCGTTAACCATCCAGTTTACACATTCCTCAACGGTGTTACGTGGGAACTGGCCACTGGTTTCGTCAGTAGTAAGCGCATGATCCATAATTGGAATACCGCCATAGTGCTGAAAGGTATTGAAGAAGGCATCTACCATCAGACAGCATGCCTCAGCCTTCAAACGGTTCTTCTCATCCTGCTTCATATCAGATTCAGGAGCACGGTCTACGTTCTCCAGGAAGATGTGACCTGCACGGATTGTGTACCACTGGAACTCCTTGTCGTATGAATAAAGTGGTCCATCCAATCCATCAGAACGGTTGGTTGTAGCAGTCATGGAACCTGTATAATACTGTCCATAAACGGCAGCTCCGTTCCAGAACTGATGCCAACAGTCGGTTAAGGCATCCATCTTACCGGCATAAGGGTTACCAGAGTGAGGCATGTTAGCACCACCATTGGCATAAGGCAATCCATAATACTGCTTTGAATAGATACCTACAAGAAACTGACGAGTATATTCAGCATTTGTGAATACGGAATCAATAGTAGCAGTAGAACTCGTCGCCTTGTCGAGCGAAGCATCACCCACGGCAATGGTATCTGTACAAGCGGTCATTGCTGCGCCAGCTAAGATCATCGCCACTGCACTATTTAATAATATATTATGTTTCATTGTTTCTTTATCTCTTAATTGTATATACCTTATTATATTAGAAACCAACATTCAGACTGATAGTGTATGTACGCTGAAGTGGGTAAGAAGGTGAATTGGATGCCCTTGTCTCTGGATCACCCCACTTGTAAGGAGTGAGTGTAATCAAGTTATAGCCAGACAATGTTACCTCGCACTTATTCATACCAATCTTCTTGAAAGTAGGATTGATGAAGTCGTATGAAACTGAAATAGTCTTCAAACGGAGATACTTCGCATCCTTCTCCCAAAGGTCTGAACCTGCATAGTTCTGAACAGCATTTGCCCATGTAGCACGTGGATAGAGCGCACTCTGTGACTCATTGACTCCAGGTGTCCATGTATTGTTTACATGGTATGAGAGCAGACCACCCTGTGTAGTGTTAGATGAGCAGTAGAATGGCTGACGGAATACGTCGGTGATATAACGGGTCACGTTCCATGCACCTGTCAGCTGAGCATTGAAGGTAATGCGCTTGTAGTTGAAGCCCAAGTTCAAACCTGCCATGTACTCAGGATCATCGGTGTAACCATTGTCACGGGTCATATCGTTCTGGTCAATTTTGTTATCTCCATCCAAATCTACATAAACACAGTCACCAGGCTGCAAGTTTGCTACCAACTGTGTTGGGAATGGCTTGCCGAATACCTGCTCATACTCAGCCTTGGTCTGTTCTCCCTCGTAATACTTCCAGAACTTATACATAGAGCGAGCACCGATACGGTGACCCTTAGCCAACATATAGTCGTTCTTCTGAGGAGTTTCTCTCATCTCGATAATCTCATTCTGGTTATAAGAGAGATTCAACTTACCCCATACACGGAGATCCTTTCCTATCTTGTCGTTGTAACCGACAGAAAGCTCCCAACCCCATGACTTTGTCTCACCGGCATTGGTGTATGGCATGGTGAAACCGATGGTTGAAGGTACCGTTGCGTCACGAACAAGAATATCTGTACGATGCTCACGATAGTAATCGAAGGTAGTCTTCAAACGGTCATTGAGGAAGTTCAAGTCGAAACCGTAGTCCTGCTTGAATGCCTTCTCCCAACCGATATTAGGGTTATTCTTCATTGACTCGTATGCACCGGCAATACCTGATGTACCAGAAACAGTACCAGACTGTGCATTACCAAAGAGATAACCATAGGTATCTGTATATGGAGAGGTCATACAGTTACTGATGAGACCATAAGAACCTGTGATGAACGGATCGGCAAGATACATGAAGCGGATAGCATCCACTGTCTTATCGTTACCTACGAGACCCCAAGACGCACGAAGCTTGAAGAAAGAAGCAATCTTAGAGATTGGCTTCCAGAAACTCTCTTCACTTACAATCCAACCAAGAGAACCGGCAGGGAATGTTCCGAAACGGCGTCCTGGTGCAAAGTTCTCAGAACCATTGTAACCCATATTGAACTCTGCCAGATACTTATTGGCATAGTCGTAAGTAACACGACCTACCAGACCTACGTATGAACGAGGTACATCAGGATAAGAAGTACCAGAGTAGTAATACTGCTTAGACTGGTTGTAGAGAGCCAAAGCATTCACGGTATGCTTACCGAAGGTGCGTGAATAAGTGAAGCTTCCCTCCAGATACCAGTCACGAGCCTTACCCTGAGAATTCTTATATGAAGGATCTGTGTCATTACCATTCTGACGATACTGGATATAAGGAGTACCATCAGCATTATAGATAATCTTGCCATCCTCGTCATACTGTACGAGTGGATTGAAGGTAGCAACACCGCAGTTGCCCTGCTTGTTGATAGTATAGGCTGAGTTGTAAGAACCCTTAACCTTGAAAGTCAATCCCTTGGTGATGAAGTCAAGTTTCTGGTCGAGCACAAGGTCCATCTGAATCTTGTTGACGTTGGTCTGCATAAAACCATTGCCATAGTATGCCATACCTGAACCGCCCAAGAAAGGAAGATTCAAGCCATCGGTATAGTCGGTGGTAGAATATACCATCTTACCATCCACGATACCAGGGCTGGAGAATGGAGTTGCATAATAAATGTTCTTGATCATACCGCCAGAACCCTGACCTGTATATGGCTTATCGGCATTGCTTACGTTACCGGCTACATTGAAAGATACGGTTGTAGTCTTGGTTGCCTTGAGGTCGAGGTTAGAACGATAGTTGAAACGCTGATACTGGTAACCATAGTCATAACCACGGCCAAACTCCTTGAAGAGACCACCCTGAGAATAATAACCTGCAGAGATAAAGTACTTCACACGGTCAGTACCGCCAGAGATATTCAAGTTGTGCTGCTGCTGGAGCGTCACATCCTTCATGATATAGTCTGCCCATCGAGTGCTAGGGAAACGGATAGGATCTGAACCATCTTGGAACTTCTGGATAATGCCGCTAGAGAAACTAGGAGCAAAGGCATTTTTAGGGTCAGCCATATAAGCATCCAAACTTGCATACTTGCCGTTGGCAACAGCTACATTGGCTGTCTGCAAGTAATCATTATAGCTCATCTGGTTGTAGAAGTTGGCATACTCGTATGAACTAGCCTGCTCTACCATCTTGGTTGGAGTAAGGGCTGTCCATGATGTAGACGCACTGATCTTGGCCTTGCCCTGTGCACCACGCTTGGTAGTGATAAGGACAACACCATTTGCACCACGAACACCGAACACGGCAGTCGCGGAAGCATCCTTCAACACGGTAACGCTTTCGATTTCATTTGGGTCGATATCACCCATGGCACGTTCTACACCATCCACCTGAATCAAAGGTGCAGAATCTCCCCAAGTAGCCTTACCACGAACGAAAATCTCTGCGGCATCGCTACCTGGCTCACCGGAATACTGTACGGTTGTCACACCTGAAAGCTGACCACCGAGCACATTATTAACAGAACCCACAGATGTACGGATGAGGTCATCACTCTTCACACTGGAGATAGCACCCGTAAGAGTAACTTTCTTCTGCACACCGTAAGCTACGATTTCAACCTCCTTCAAAGTATGGTCGGCAGCTTCGAGCTGAACCTTCATACCTGTCTTGGCTGGTAAAATGACATCTTTGAAGCCCAGATAAGAGATCTTAATCTTAGATCCTGGCTTCACTTTAATTGCAAAGTTACCATCCATGTCAGAGACGGTACCTAAGGTAGCATTGCCACCTACAACAACTACACTTGCTCCGATTACAGGTTCGCCCAAATCGTCGACAATTGTACCTTTAACAAGTTCTCCCTGTTGTACATTCTGTACCTCTGCAATAGCCTTCGACACCAAGATTGGTGAGAAAGTCATCGTCGTGAGACACAGCGCCAAGGGTAGAACAGAACTTTTCAGGACTTTGTTTTTGTTCATACCTGGTTTTAGTTTTTAAGAAGATCAGCAGCAGGATCCAACGTCCCACCACCAACTTTCATGTTTGTATTTAATTTTATTTAATTCTTTGGTTTAAAATTTGTTGCTGCAAAAGTACGAATTTCATTGTATATATATAAATCTAAATCGTACAATTATCCGTCAGATTGTACAAATACACATAATAAACAAACAAAAAGACACAATAAATAACAAAAAATAGCACGAAAACCAAAGGAAAGAGACAATAATACCTAGTTTATCTAGTGGATTTAGTTTTAGTCAGTAGGCTTTCTATCAATCCTTGAACTCCAAGGAGAGTTCTCCTGTTCCCAGAAGATTATAGCTCATACGATGGTATGGCGTAGTGCCAAACTCCTTGATTGCCGCACGATGCTTCTTCGTAGGATAGCCCTTGTTGCTCTTCCAGTCGTACTGAGGATATTCCTCGGCAAGGGCATCCATATAGTCATCACGATAGGTCTTGGCAAGGATGCTTGCCGCTGCTATCGCCAGATACTTTCCGTCACCTTTTACTATAGTAGTATAAGGTAAATCCTGGTAAGGCTTGAAGCGGTTACCATCCACAATGACGGCCTCTGGGCGCACCTTCAACTGGTCCAAGGCACGATGCATCGCCAGAAAACTGGCATTCAGAATATTGATTTGATCGATTTCTTCGGGAGTAACCACGCCCACAGCCCAAGCCACCGCATCACGCTCTATCTGCTCGCGGAGCGCCTTGCGCTTCTTGTCGGTAAGTTTCTTACTATCGTTCAAATCTGCATTCTGATAATTGGGTGGAAGGATGACGGCGGCAGCATATACGCTGCCTGCCAAGCATCCACGGCCAGCCTCATCGCAGCCAGCCTCTATCATATCCTTATAATAATGACTTTCTAACATAGACATTAAGTTTTTTACAAGAGAGCTTCAATCCTTCCTTAGAACATCATGGCTACTCGCTTCACGCCAGCAACCAGCGCATCTACCTCCTCCTTGGTATTGTACAGGGCGAAGCTGGCACGAACGGTGCCGAGTATGCCATAGCGGTCCATCAAAGGCTGAGCACAGTGATGACCGGTACGAACGGCGATACCCAGGCGGTCGAGCAAGGTTCCCATATCCATGTGATGAATATCACCAACCAAGAAGCTGACAACGGCATCCTTGCCTTCCTGCTCACCAAAAAGCCTGATTCCATCGATGGTTCTCATCTGTTCCATGCAGTAACGGGTGAGTTCCTGCTCGTGCTTGGCGATGTTGTCCATGCCGAGCGCGGAAACATAATCGATGGCTTTAGCCAAACCGTGGGTAGCTACATAATCCGGAGTACCAGCCTCGAACTTGAAAGGCAACTTCTCGAAAGTGGTCTTCTCGAAGCTTACACTCTCGATCATTTCGCCACCTCCCTGGTAAGGAGGCAACTTCTCAAGCCATTCTTCCTTGCCGTAAAGCACACCGATACCGGTAGGACCATAGATCTTATGACCGCTGAAAGCGAAGAAATCGCAATCCATGTCCTGCACATCCACAGCGAAATGAGGAGTACTCTGAGCACCATCCACTATCACAGGCACACCGTGCTCGTGGGCAATCTTAATCATCTCTTTCACCGGATTCACCGTACCCAGCACGTTGCTTACCTGAGCGATGCTCACGATTTTGGTGCGTTCAGTGAATAAATGGGCGAATTCATCGAGGTTTATCTCACCTTTATCGTTGATTGGGATTACACGAATGGCGATTCCCTTCTTGGCAGCCTGCAACTGCCAAGGCACGATATTGGAATGATGCTCCATGGTAGAGATAATCACCTCGTCGCCTTCGCTCATAAAGGCATCACAGAACGATGAAACCACGAGATTCAGACTCTCGGTAGTACCACGGGTAAAGATGATTTCCTCAACCTTCGGCGCATTGATAAACTTGCGCACTGTCTCGCGGGCAGCTTCATGAAGGTCGGTAGCCTGCTGAGAGAGATAATGCACACCACGATGCACATTGGCATTCACGTTAAGATACTCGTCGCGCATGGCATCGAGCACGCACAATGGCTTCTGCGTGGTTGCCGCATTATCCAAATACACCAATGGCTTATCGTATACCGTTCTCGATAAAATCGGGAAATCTGCTCTTACTTGATTGATATCATACATATTTTTAAGAACTTAACTCCTTTAAAAGGATATTATCTACTTGCAAAGCTTGCAGCCCTCACACTTATTGAGTTCGCCACGGAATCGCTTCTCTACGAGATGATGCAGGCGATCGCGCAATGGCTCCAGCTCCATCTTGTCGATGACTTCGTTGATAAATGCAAACTGAAGGAGCAACTTAGCCTCCTCACGGCTCACACCACGCTGCTGCATATAGAACAATGCTGCATCGTTGAGCTGGCCTACAGTACTTCCGTGCGCACACTTCACATCGTCAGCATAGATTTCCAGCATCGGCTGGGTGAACATGCGGGCTGTCTTCGTAGCACAAAGGTTCTGGTTGGTTTCCTGCGAAGTGGTCTTCTGGGCACCATGACGAACCAATACTCTGCCGGCGAAAGCACCACGTGCCTCACCATCGAGCACATACTTATAAAGCTCGTTGCTGGTGCAATGACCCACCTGATGATCGATGAGCGTATTATTGTCAACCACCTGGTTCTTATCGGCAATCACACAACCATTGCAGAAGCATTCGGCTCCCTCGCCCTTGAATACGAGGTCGAGACGGTTGCGGGTGATACCGTTATGAAGCGTAATCACATTATGGTTCACGCGGCTGTTAGCCTGCTGCTCGATATAAACGTTGCTGACACGACGGTTCTTATAATGAGTCTCCTCCAGACAATAGAGGTCGAGACTGGCATTCTCGCCTACGTATGCCTCGATTACCTGGGTAGCGAGGAAGTTCTTGTCATCGGCAGCATGATCGCAGAAGAGGAACTTAGCCTCAGCGCCCTGTTCCATCACGATGAGGACACGACGGTTTACCATCAAATCAACATCCGAACGGAGGATATTGATTACCTGAATGGTTCGCTCCACCTTCACGTTCTTTGGTACGTAGATCAACAAGCCATCCTGTGCCAGGAATGTATTCAATGCCGTGATGCCATCTTCATCGGTTTTGGCTATCTTGGCATAGTATTTCTCGATGAAATCGGGGTTTTCTGTAGCAATCTTGTTCAAAGAGTCCACGATAACACCCTCTGGCAACTCCACCTTTGGCAATGCCTTGCTATAGAAAGCATCGTTCACCACGAAGTAGAGCGAAGTGCTCAGGTTAGGCACATCGCAGCGGAAAGCCTCGTATGGATCTACCGGAATTTCCAGACGGTTCAAGTTCAAGCCATAATCTGGCTCGAAGATGGCACTCATATCTGTGTACTTGTATCTTTCTACCTTTCGGGAAGGGAAGCCCAGGCGACGGAAGTCCTCGAAGGCAGCATCGCGCACCGCATTGAGCACCTCAGCACTGTTCTTCTTGATCATTCTCGAAGAAGACTGATACAAGTCTAAATATTGATTTTCTGAAAGCATAGCCATCCTCCTTATTATTTCTCATCTACTTCAGCCTTGATCCAGTCGTAGCCGCGAGCCTCAATCTCCTTGGCAAGTTCAGGACCGGCAGTCTTCACGATTCTACCCTTATAGAGTACGTGAACCACACTTGGCTTAATCATATCGAGCAGACGCTCATAGTGAGTAATGACGATGGCAGATGTCTGGTCGGTATGCATCTTGTTCACACCGTCAGCCACGATACGCATCGCATCCACGTCGAGACCCGAGTCGGTTTCATCGAGGATAGAGAGCTTTGGCTCCAGCATCGCCATCTGGAAAATCTCGTTGCGCTTCTTCTCACCACCCGAGAAACCTTCGTTTACAGAACGGCGAGCCAACTTGCTGTCCAGTTCCACCAACTCGCGCTTCTCACGCATCAGCTTCATGAATTCGCTGGTGTTCAATGGTTCCAAACCCTGATACTCACGCTTGGCATTGATAGCCGCACGCATGAAGTTGGTCATGGATACGCCAGGAATCTCCACTGGATACTGGAAAGAGAGGAACAATCCCTCACGGGCACGATCCTCTGGCTTCATATCCAGGAGGTTCTTGCCGTTGAAGATAGCCTCACCCTCGGTTACGGTATAGAGAGGGTTACCTGTGAGCACAGCGCTCAAGGTTGACTTACCGGAACCGTTAGGTCCCATGATAGCATGTATCTCACCATCGTTGAT
>CAKQCH010000030.1:0-27183 GCA_934216735.1 uncultured Prevotella sp. | reverse complement strand
CAGTTTTATAAAATTGAAAGTGTCTACCTTTCTAGTTTATAAAGTAAAAAAGTGTCTACTGAAATCAGGAAAAGTCACTCCAAGGCAGTGAACAACTTTACCCAAGGCATTGCCCAACTTTGCCCAAGGCTTTGGGCATTTATGCCCGAAATTGCCGGTTAAGAGTACCCACGTTCTCGGGCGTCGGTGCTCACGTCCGTGGGCATGAATCCTCAGGAACGTGGGCACTTTGCTGTTATCTTATACTTCCTTCCAATCTACCAATCCCTTTCCCATATCATCCAGTTCTATGGCAAGGGCGATAACTTTTCTCTTATCAGCCTTGAAAGGCTCGGCATATTGCTTGGCTTTCATCTGCTCTTCGGCTGCATCCACGCCGCCGTTGTTGCTCAGCTTCAACTCCAGCACATAGATGAAGTTGGTAACTTCTACCACCATATCAATCCTGCCCGTAGCTATCATCTTCTCTACTTCCACCCGGCAACCGATGGCGTTGAAGATGGTGCTCAGAATCAGGCGGTAGCGTTCCTCCATATCCATGCAGGCAAGCTTCTTGTTGCTGTAGGGAACGTCCGCTATGAGCGCCTTCAGGCATTTCATGGCTTCGGGAAGATTGCCTACGCTAAGGTGAGCATTCAGAAATGCCTGGGTAGACTGGAGGTCATTGTTCTTGCGCATGGCCAATGTTGGCAACACGACTTCATTCAAGGCTTGCCTTACCTCGAAGTTAGGAATGCCAAGAAGGTAAGTTCCGTTTATGTAACCCTTTATCGTGAGATAGCCCGACTGATAGAGAAACAATTCAGCTCCGCCGCCAGTCACATCCGATGTCTCTATGGTTTGACGGAGAATGGCGCATGGGTCAAAATTACCCAATTTGATTTCCATGTCATCCACAAACTTAGGCAGCAGCGAGGTGGCACCCGATGAAGCCCAATAGTTTTTCAAATCAGAATCTGCCAAGGCATTGATGAGACTGAACGGATTGAATACATCCACCATATTGCGGCGACTGAAATGATAGCCGTCATAATATGCCGTCAGATTGGCTACTGCTTCGTCGAATGTCCAGTCTTCATATTCCGCCAACTTATTGATTTCCGGCTTGAAATCTCGAAGCACTTCTTCCTTGGTAATACCGCAGATGGCAGCATATTCCGGCTCAAAGCTGATATTGCTCAGATTATTAAGTACAGAGAAGAGAGAGATTTGCGTAAACTTGGTGATGCCGGTGATGAAGACAAATTTTTCGTATTTATCCTGTGCTTTCAAGACTGCAAATACTTCTCTATAGATATCGGTACATGCTTTATGCTGTGGAGTCTTCCAGGAATGCTGCAATGGAGAGTCGTATTCGTCGATAAGAATGGCAACCTGCTGTCCGGTTTTGTTGTAAGCTGCTTCAATGATATTCTTGAATCTTACGGCAAGAGAACTATTTTGGCGCACAACAATTCCGTACTCCGTTTCAAGAGTATTGAAAATATCGTCCAAGTAGCTTTGTATACTTTCCGGCTCTGCTCCTGCCTGACTCATATCCAGTCTGATGACTGGTCTCTTTACCCATTCCGTCTCCAGCTTCATAATCTTTAATCCCTCGAAGAGTTCCTTCTTGCCCAAGAAATAGGCTTCGAGCGTATCGACAAGGATGGATTTACCGAAGCGGCGTGGGCGGCTCAGGTAATTATACGTTTTATTTCTGTTGGCAAGTTGCCAGATAATATCTGTCTTGTCAACATACAGATATCCTTCCTCTCTGATTTTCTCAAAAGATTGGATGCCTACTGGCAATATTCTATTGTTTGTCTCTACCATAATTTCTAATCTGTCTTTAAAATCAACTTTTGCGCAAAGTTACGGTTTTATTTTCATATCTGCAAGAGATTTCTTATAAAATTTTCTTCAGGAATCACCATGTTTTTTCTTTTTGGTTAAAGATATATAAAAATACAGCAAATATGTGGCATTTTGAATTAAAAGTGATAATTTTGCAATCCGAAACACGGAAAGGTGCTCGAGTGGCTGAAGAGGCACGCCTGGAAAGCGTGTATTCCCCTAAAGGGAATCGGGGGTTCGAATCCCCCTCTTTCCGCTTATATATATAATAAGGTATATATGATTATGAAGAAAAATACAGCTATTGCGCGTTTCGCAATATTCATTTTCACTTGTATGTGTTCTCTGCCAATGATGGCACAGGAGGAGAACATGGGATTCCATCAGGCTCTTAAAACGAAGTTTATAGAGGGTAATGCCGGCTTTATGTCGCTCGTTGCCATCGCCCTTATCGTGGGTCTGGCGTTCTGTATCGAGAGAATCATCTATCTCAGTCTTTCGGAAATCAATGCCAAGAAACTGATGGCGGATATCGACCAGAAGGTGACGGCTGGAGATTTGGAGGGGGCGAAAGACCTCTGCCGCAACACCCGCGGACCAGTGGCTTCCATCTGCTACCAGGGACTGATGCACATCAGCGAGAGCCTCGATGACATCGAGCGTTCTATCAGCGGTTATGGCACCGTGCAGGCTGCCAACCTTGAAAAGGGATGCTCCTGGATCAAGCTCTTCATTGCCATGGCACCATCGCTCGGATTCCTGGGCACGGTGATTGGTATGGTAATGTCGTTCGACCAGATTCAGCAGGCAGGCGATATCAGTCCTACCATCGTGGCTTCGGGTATGAAGGTGGCGCTGATTACTACTATCTTCGGTATCATCGTGGCGCTGATTCTGCAGGTGTTCTATAACTACATCCTCTCGAAGGTGGAGCATCTTACCAGCCAGATGGAGGAATCGGCTGTAACGTTAATGGATATTATTGCCAAGAATAAGTGAAGAGTGAAGAACGAAGAGTGAAGAATTCATCGGCTTTACTAATCATAAAGTTCAAAGTTCAAAGTTCAAAGTTCCATGTTGAAAGTTCAAAGTTCAAAGTTCAAAGTTCAAAGAAATAAGTCTGCCGAGCAGATATCACAGCAGGTGTTCTTCATTCTGATAGGCCTGGCGGTGGTAGTGTTCGCACTGTTCTTCCTGGTGGGCTACGACATGCCTTTCCTGGAGAATCCCGACTTCAATGCGCCGCTCTTTACGGATGTGCTCATCATCCTGATGTGGCTCTTCCTGATAGGAGGCGTGGGGCTGGCGGTCTATTCGATGGTCAGGGATTATCGGGGTGCCAAGTCGGAGACGGTGGTGAATGGGGTGCCTGTGCGCCGCATCTTCCGCATCACCTGGTTGGGCACTCTTGCCATCCTGGTGCTATCCTTCCTCTTGGGCAGTTCCGATCCGATGCTGATCAATGGTGAGAACTATGCCGACTGGATATGGCTGAAGCTTTCAGATATGTTTGTCATCACTTCGCTCTTGATGCTGGTGGCAGGCATCGGCGCCGTCTGCTTTGGTGCCACCCGTTATATTCGTAAGAAAAAATAATTCAAGAAAATGCTGATTAGAAGGAAAAGTCACGAAACCCCGGGATTGAATACCACCTCAACAGCCGACATCTCGTTCATGCTGCTGATATTCTTCCTTGTCACCACATCGATGGATGTGGATAAGGGATTGCTGCGCCAGCTTCCTTCGCCTGAGCCTCAGAACAAGGAGCGACAGGAATCGGTGGTGGATAAGGAGAATCTGCTGGCTATCCGTCTTACGGCTGGAGATAGCCTGCTGGTTAACGACCGCCCGATGAAGGTGGAACAGCTGAAAGACGAGGTTATCCGACTGGTGCATCGCCTGGGAAAGAAGCATCTGATTTCCGTGGAGAGCGACAGGGACGCGGATTACAATCTCTATTTCCAGATGCAGAACGAACTGATGGAGGCTTACAGCCAACTGAGAAACGAGACTTCGCAGAAGAAATATCACATGGATTATGCCCAACTGGGCAATGACCAGAAGGAGGAGGTGAGAAAACTCTGTCCGCAGCGCATTACGGAATCGTATGCCAACGCCACAACCTATTCTGACAAGCGCATTGATGCCAATGCCGAGGAACAGAAAGGAGGCACGAAATGATGAATTTCCGCAAGAAATCGCACGAGGTGCCGGGACTGAACACTTCATCGCTGCCTGATTTGATTTTCTCCGTGCTCTTCTTCTTCATGATTGTTACCCACATGCGACAGGTTACCCTGAAGGTGGAATGCCGCATGCCCGAGGGAAAGCATCTTACCAGACTGACCAAGAAGTCGGCGGTGAGCCATATCTATATCGGCAAGCCTACCAAGGACCAGCAGGGCAAGGTGGGTGCGGGAACGCAGATACAGCTGAACGATAAGTTTGCCACGGCTCCCGAGGTAATGGATTACATCAGTGCCGAGAAAAAGCGCATGTCGCCGGAAGACCAGAAACTGATGACTGTTTCCATCAAGGCTGACAGGGAGACGAAGATGGGTGTGATTACCGATGTGAAGCAGGCTTTGCGCGAAGCAAAAGCGCTAAAAATTAGCTATTCGGCGGTAGAAAAAGGGCAATAAAGTGGTCTGAAAGGAAAAATAATATTAATTTGTTGTCATTTTCTCTTAAAAAGTTGCATTTCTTAAAAAAAAGTGCTAACTTTGCACTCAAATAATAATATTGAAATGGCAAAACAAGTATTAGATTCATTAGATAGGCAGATCCTGAAGTTGATTTCTCAGGATGCCCGTATTCCATTTTTGGAAGTAGCGCGCGCTTGCAATGTGAGCGGTGCAGCTATTCATCAGCGTGTGGCTAAGCTATCAAACCTAGGCATTATCAAGGGTTCACAGTTTATCATCGATCCTGAGAAGATCGGTTATGAGACTTGTGCCTACATGGGTTTGTTCCTGAAGGAACCGGAGAAGTTCGACCAGGTAGTGGAAGAGTTGAAGAAGATTCCTGAGGTAGTGGAGTGTCATTATACCACGGGTGGTTTTGATATGTTCATCAAGATTTATGCCATCAACAACCATCATCTGTTGGAGATTATCCATGACAAGTTGCAGCCTCTGGGCTTGTCTCGCAGCGAGACCATCATCTCTTTCAATGCAGCCATCAACCGTCAGTTGTCTATGAAGGACCTTAAGACGATGGCTCCTGAAGAGGAGAATGAAGAGGAAGAGGGCGAGGCTTCTGCAGAATAAATTCCTGCAGAAACGACCTCTGTTGATTCAAGTTTGGGCTTGACAGGATAGAAAATAGAAGTTACTTTTTTAAATAGGTGAGGAATGAGAACGATAATCCGTTTTCGTTCCTCATTTCTTTTTCTATCAGTTCCCATTCTTCGGGATTGATTTCCGGAAAGAAGGCATCGGCTTGCTGCGGGGTAGCATTTATAGCGGCATCATTTACAGTGGTATCATCTACCACGGTGAGATAGAGTTTGCGGGCAACATGAAGGCTTTGGCGGTAGATGCTTTCGCCTCCGATAATGAAAATCTCTTGGGGACTTTCTGCAGCCTTTAATGCCGCTTCCAGATTAGGATATACTTCGCAGCCCTCCATCTCTTTCATACTATTGGAAACAACGATGTTCCGGCGATGGGGCAGGGCACCATTGGGGAGTGACTCATAGGTTTTGCGGCCCATGATGATGGTATGTCCCGTGGTGAGTTCGCGGAAGCGGGTTAAATCGGATTTTATATGAAAGAGCAACCGGTTCTGATAGCCGATTGCTCTATTGGTTTGCGATATGCAGGCGATGATGCTGAGCATAAACTATTAACTATAAACTATTAACTATAATTACTTTCTCCGGCACGTGGGAACTCTTGATTTTCCACTCTTGCGGATAGAGGTTGTTGGCACGGTTGCCGATGTTCTTTTCCCAGCCCAATGGCACTCCCTGATAGGTGACCAATACATATTTTTTAGGAGAATCCACATGCAGGTTGACGGCTTCCTTCCGCAGATAGCGGATGGCATCTTCGTACGAAAGGTCTTCCTGCGGGAAGGCATCTGTGTTGAGCATGGTGGAGAGGGCGAGACACTGGTCGGGGATGAGGCCCTTGCCCTTGTCAGTTCCCAGTTTGATGCCGGCATGAATCACCTTCAGACTGTTCTTTGCCAGTTCGTGGATGTATTGCCATCTTTGCGGAATGGCATAGACGTCGCCATCTTCTGTCTTCTGATAGTCGTAGCCCATGCCATATTCGCCATCCTCCAGCGCATCGCTGGTGCTGCGGATCCAGTTGCCGGGAATCATCGTCAACACATTCGTATTGCACTTATTTCCTTTATTTCCCTTATTTACCTTGTTTCCCTTTCCGTTCTTGGCTTTTCCTTTCTTCTTGTCCTTTTCTGCCTTGGCAGCGTAGCTCATCAGGACGCTCTCTTCTTCGGCTTCGCCTTCCTTGCGGAGTACGGCGAGGAAGATGCCTTCGCCTCGGGTCTTGCCTGGGAGGAAGCGATAGACGGGGATGTTGGAACCGATGAGATTGCCCGTGATGTTCCAGGAATCATCGATGCCGGTTAAGGCTACAGGCTCAGCACCCAGTTCCTCGCAAATCCATGCGATGTTCTCCTCGTCTTCGTGGGCATTGAAGGTGCAGGTGGAGTAGATGAGGATGCCGCCCGGTTTCAGACTGCCCCAGATGTCGCTCACGATTTCGCGCTGCAGATGCCAGCAGTTGTCCACATTCTGCAGGCTCCATTCTGCGATGGCTCCATCGTCCTTGCGGAACATGCCTTCGCCCGAGCAAGGCACATCGGTAAGGATCACATCGAACTGAAGCTTCGACTTCTTGTAGTCACGTGGATAATTGTTGGTGACAATCATATCAGGATGACCGAATTTCTGAATGTTCTCGGCAAGAATCTGCGAACGGGTGCGCATCGGTTCGTTGCTGAAGAGCAGACTTCCTTCTGGCAGCGCAGCACGTACGGCAGTAGACTTTCCGCCAGGAGCCGCACAGAGGTCGAGCATCATCACGGGTTTGTGAACCAGCTGGCGAATCACCAAATCCACAAACATGGATGAGGCTTCCTGCACGTAATACTTTCCGGCATGGAGCCATGGGTCGAAGGTGAAGTTGGGACGGGTAGAGAGGTATCTGCCCGTGGAAGGACACCAAGGGATAGGTTCTTTAGGAGAACTAACATCCTCTCCCTCCTTACATTTAAAAGGATTGAGGCGGATGCTGGTAGGTGCTTCGCCCTCTGTGATGCCCTGTTCCAGCTGCTGGTACAATTTCTCGCCCATCAGCCCAAGGGTATATTTTCTGAAATCTTCGGGTAAAATCTTAGCCATATCTATGATATCTGTTATATTTATGATATTTATCTCTATTTGTTTGCAAAAATAAGAAAAATTTCGTTTCTTTGCAACTAAATCGGGAAGAGATGCGTCTAAGACATAGGAAAATTAATAAAAAATAAGGTAAAACCATAAAAATATTGATAGATATGAAGAAAGCAATATTAGCATTGGCGCTCGTTATGAGCATGGGAGCTACGCAGGTGTCTTGGGCGTCTTCTGCTCCGAAACATCGTTATCATCCTACTACGCAGCAGGTGGATCAGCAGAATCAGCAGGATCAGCAGAATCCGCAGGAAAAGGCGACAGATGGGAAGACTGCTTCGGCTGACCAGAAAGCTTCTGCCCAGGATGATGGGGCGCTGGAGGCTTACTCGGATACAACCAGTACGGATACTGCCAGCTATGATGATTTCGACAATGATGATAATCGTGCTTATCATTCCAAGTATAGTCTTGGAAATTACGACGACCCGTTCGATTTCATCGGTTCGGTGTTCGGCAGCGGCATGCTGAGTGCGATGGTCATCTTCTGCATCATCTTCGGATTGCTATTTGTCTTTGCTCCGCTGATTATTTTCATCCTGCTTATCAGATATCTGGTTCGACGCCATAACGACCGGATGAAACTGGCTGAGATGGCGATGGAGAAGGGTATCAATGTTCCAGAATGCGACCGTCCGATAGACAAGCAGAGCGATGAATATCTGGTAAAACGGGGCTTGAGAAATGCTTTCCTGGGAGCCGGACTGTGCGCTATGTTCTCGTTGTGGGATGTGGATTTCCTTGCCGGCATCGGAGCCTTGATTGTCTTCTATGGATTGGGACAGACACTCATTGGTTCGCTTCCTGCCATCAAGGACTGGTGGAAGAATCGTCATGGCAACCAGGGCACGGGGTATAATGGAACTCCGGTATAATGGTACTCCGGTGTAAACGGAACTCCGTTATAAAGAATCAAAGAAAGAATAATTATTAGTTAATATTAAAGTGGAAAAGTTATCCGATATTTCTCTCGTCACGAAGGTGGTGATGCTTCACGACCGCAAGTCGTTCGACTTGCTGGTCAAGAAGTATCAATCACCTATTCGTGGGTTTTTCCTGCGTCAGACGCTGGGGGATGTGCAGCTGAGTGACGACTTGGCTCAGGATACCTTTGTGAAGGCCTATACCCATCTGTCTGGTTTCAAGGGTACGGCGCAGTTCTCCACTTGGCTTTATCGCATCGCCTATAACGTGTGGTATGATTACAACCGCAGTCATAAGGAGACGCAGGATATTGATACGCCGGCGGTAGCCCGGCAGAATGCGCAGGGCGTGAATAGCGGATTGAAGATGGATTTGTTCAATGCCCTGCAGATATTGAGCGAGAATGAACGTACATGCATCACGCTGCAGCTGATGGATGGACTCTCTATAGATAAGATTGCGGAGGTGACGGGGATGGCGCTAGGTACCATCAAGTCGCATCTCTCACGTGGAAAACAGAAACTTGCAAGTTACTTAAAGCATAATGGTTATGACCGATAAAATGAATGATAAGATACAAGGCATGGATGTTGACCTGCTGAGTGCTTCAGACGAGCAACTCTTGCAGGCATTCTTTGCCGATAACAAGATGGCTGAGATTCCTGACGATGGTTTTTCAGACAGGGTGATGCAGGCTTTGCCGGCTATGGAAACGGAGCAGTCGTTGCTGGAATTCCACATTGCGTTGGCGAAGCGCCATCGCCTGGAACATCTGTGGACGGCGGTGTGCGTGGCTATCGGAGTGATTGCCGCCGTTCTCTGTCAGGGCTGGGAGCAGATTCAGGGCTGGCTCTATGGCATGAAGATAGATTTCCTGCTTACGGGTTCCCGTGCCCTCAGACATGGTGTGGATTCTTTCGGAAATTCGCAGAATCTCTGGATGATGCTGGCAGGCATCGTTGTCCTCATCATGGTGTGGGGATATAATGAACTGGCGGATGCCAGGAATAGATAAGGCACGGAATATTTAGCCTTAAGGGAAAATAAATTTAGCCTTAAGGGAAAATAAATTTAGCCTTAAGGGAAAAAATAAGAGGAGGGTGTGTCATTATTCATCGGATTACGCGGAATAAACGGAACCTTAACCACCTTCCTCGGATTACTCACGGATTTTAAACGGAAACTCGACCTGACGGTCGTGGCGATACCCCCTAAAGCTGGAACGCTAATGCGCTAGCCCAATGGCCGTAAGGCCAAATCCGTTTAAATTCCGTGCGTAATCCGTGAAGCAAGAATGTTCCGTTAACTCCGCGCAATCCGATGAAGAAAATCGATAAAGAAAAGAAAAAGAGGGTGTGTCATGGACTTATGACACACACACCTCCAAACTTCAGCACATTCTTTTTTATTCCAAATCAAATTCGAAATCGAAGCCGTTTCCTTCGGATTCCTCCTCCTTCTTTGGCTTCGGTTTTGGAGGATTCTTCAGATTACCCTTCTCATCAAACATATTATAGGTGGTGCGGAGCACGATGAACTCGGTGCGGCGGTTGATCTGGTTGCAGATTTCCTGATGCTCCTTGCTCTGCTTCAGGATAAACTCCTGGGTAAGCTCATCGCCCTCCTTGAGCCAAGGATATTTCTCGGTCAGTTTCTTGCGAACCTTCTTTGGTCGCTCCTTGCCATATCCCACAGGGGTAAGGCGCTCCTTCTCGATGCCGTGGGCTATCAGATAGTTGACCACCGACTGCGCACGGCGCTGAGACAATCGCTTGTTGTATTCGGCATTGCCCTTGTAGTCGCAATGCGCACTCAGTTCGATAGTAACGTTAGGATTCTCCTTGAGCAGTCCCACCAGTTCGTCGAGCGACTTGGTGCTGGCTGGCGTCAGCGTAGCCTTGTCGAAATCGTAGAAGATGTTGTCGATGAGCACTGGGGCGGTGATGGAAGCCAACGGGAACTGGAGTACGTACTCTTTGCTTTCCTTCGCCGAATCCACGCGCAGCTCCTCCTTGTGGTTGAGGAATCCCTTGCAGGACGCCATCACCAGATAATCAACCTTGGTGTTGATAGGCATGGTGAAGGAACCGTCGCTCTTCACCGGCAACTTCTTGTAGGTTCCGTCGTTGCCCACCACCGTAACCTGGGCGGCAGGCAATTCGTAGCCATCCATCTCATAGACCCAACCCTTCATGGTGGTAACAATCTCCGGATTCTCGAAGGAATAGATGTGGTCGTAGCCGCGTCCATCCTTTCTGTTGGAAGAGAAGAAACCGCGGTTGTGCGGACCTTCGAAGGTCATTCCGAAATCATCGGCTTCGGAATTCAGCGGATAACCGGGATGGGTTACCTTGTATTGCTTGGTTTTCTTATCCACCTTGGCGATGTAGACGTCGAGACCGCCCATTCCTACATGACCATTGCTGCTGAAATAGAGGTCGCCGTTAGGACGGAAGGTTGGGAACATCTCGTCGCCCGGGGTATTGATGGGTTCGCCGAGGTTTTCCACACCACCCAGTCCGGCTGCGGTGATGCGCACACGCCAGATGTCGTATCCGCCCACGCCGCCCGGCATATCTGATACGAAATAGAGCCATTCGCCATCCGGACTGATAGCCGGGTGGGCGTAGGTGCTCAGGGTATCCTTGGTGAGTTCCAGCGGATTAGGCTTTCCCCATGCTGCATCCGATCGGCTGGAAGTAACGATTTGGGCGAATCGGGGAGCAGAGGCATCGGTGACGCATTGCGTGAGATACATCTCCCTGCCATCGGGAGCGAAGCAGCAGGCTCCCTCGTCGTAGGCGGTGTTGAGGCCCGAGGCGATGGCTTCCGGTTTGCTCCATTTTCCCTTGTCATCCTTTTCAGAAAGGAAGATGTCGCCTGCCTTGGTGCCGGTGATTCCGCTGAGTTCATCGCCCTGCGCCTCGTTGCGGGTAGAGGTGAAATAGAGCTGGTCGGCCTCATCGCCCAGAAGCATCGGCGAATAATCGTCTCTTCGGGAGTTGAACACATCCATCTTCTTCACCTTATATCGGCTTCCTTCCTTCTTCCAGGTAGGGGCGAGCTGTGCCGATTTCAAACCGTTTCGGGCGAGCACATTGTCGGGAAGCGAATCAACGAGGATTCTGAATTCCTTTTCCGCCTGCTTGTAGTCTCCGTTTTTCAGGAGCAGACGGGCGTAAGCCAGGCGGTCGTCGATGGAAGCCTGGTTGTAGCGGATGGCGTTGCGATAGGCGGCAATCGCCTTGGGGGTGGAGTTGATCTTGTCGTAGCAGCGCGCCATCTTCAGGGCTATCTTGCCACGGCTGGCACGCTCCTTGGAAGGCGTCTTGGTGTAAGCCTGCTTAAACTGGTCGGCAGCATCGTAGTATTCGCCTAAAGCCAGGAACTTCTCTCCCTTCTTCAGGTTCTTGTCGATGCCGCAACTCATCAGGAGGAGGCAACAGACGGCTGTTATGATTTGATAAAATCTTATTTGCTTCATAATGGAACAACTTAATTATTTTACAGAACTTTCGCAAGTAGCATCCTGCCGTCCCTCGATGTCAGACCTCTTGGTTCTCACTTACCGTCCCCGAAGGGGGCGAATGTGAATAACCGCTGGTGGAATGACCGAAGGTCATGGAACCTGCGGATAGCAGACATACTCTCACCAATCGTCCCCGAAGGGGGCGAACAGGAGCAAGACTGGATGTGGTTCGCCCCCTTTGGGGACGCTTCTTCCCTCCTGATGGTTGTCCGCAGGTTCCATGACCTTCGGTCATTCCACCAGCGGTTATTGAAAGTTGGCCCCCTTCGGGGACCGGAGGTTTCTTGCGAAACTTGAGCTATATCTTATTACATCTGCGAGAATGGCTGGCGGTATTGGCAGCCGGATTTCCAGTTGCTGCAACCATAGGCGGTCTTGCCCTTGATGATGACGCCCTTGCCGCAGAGCGGACATGGCTTGCCTACCATTGGGTCGATAGCTGGAACCTGCTGAGTAGGATTTACATTCTGCGAATTTACATTCTGTGAATTTGCATTCTGCGCATCTGCATTTTGTGCAGTAGCGTCATCCTTCTTCTTGGCTGGCGCCTTCTTCGCTTCTGGTTTCTTCGCCGCCGTTTTCTTCTTTTCCGGCTTTTTCTTGAGGTCTTCCTCCGTCATGATGGTTACTCTTCGGCTGCTGTTATCTGATAAGACATCGATGACAATCTGGTTAATCTGCTCTTTCAAACCATTGATGAATTCGGCAGGGTCGTAGGTCTTGTGCTCGATGTCTCGGAGCTTCTTTTCCCAGATACCGGTCAGCTCACAGCTCTTTAGGAGTTCCTCGTGGATGGTGTCTATCAGCTCGATGCCTGTAGCTGTTGCCATCAGGTTCTTGCGCTGGCGGCGGATGTAGTGGCGCTTGAAGAGAGTCTCGATGATGCCGGCACGGGAGGATGGACGGCCGATTCCGTTCTCCTTCAAGGCTGCACGAAGTTCCTCGTCTTCCACGAATTTACCCGCTGTCTCCATCGCACGGAGCAGGGTTGCCTCGGTGTAATACTTCGGTGGCGTGGTCCATTTCTCCGTCAGGGTAGGCTGATGGTCGCCCGATTCGCCTTTTACGAAGGATGGGAGGGTTCTTTCTTCTACCACTTCCTTCTTGGCGCCGTTACCGTTTCCGTCGCCTGCATTTCCGCCATCGTTTCCGTTGGCATTATCTGCATCGTCGTCATCGGCATTCTTCGCATCCTTGGCATAAACCACTCGCCAGCCTGGTTCCAGAATTTCCTTGCCGCTCACCTTGAACTCTATCTTTTCCGGTTTTGGACCATCTTCGTTGATGACCTCGCCCAATACGGTGGTGGTAGAGAATTTACAATCCGGATAGAACACGCTGATGAATCGCTTGGCGATGAGATCATATACGTTCGCCTCCATATCGGTGAGTCCGGTTGGCGGAACTCCGGTTGGGATGATGGCGTGGTGGTCGGTCACCTTGCTGTTATCAAATACCTTCTTGCTCTTAGGCAACTTCTTGCCGGTGGCTGCCAGCTGCTGGATGAGCGGCAGATATTTCTGCTGACTGGCTATTCTTGCCTGGCTCACACCATTCAGAATCTGCGGACATTTCGGATAGATATCGTCTGTCAGGAACTGGGTATCTACACGAGGATAAGTGGTGTACTTCTTCTCGTAGAGACTCTGGATGAGCTTCAGCGTAATATCGGCAGAGTAGGCAAACTTCTTGTTGCAATCCACCTGCAGCGAGGTGAGGTCGTAGAGATGAGGTGGTGCCTCGTTTCCCTTCTTCTTGCTTACATCTGTAACGGTGAAGGGTTTTCCGGCGATGGTGCTGAAAGCCTTCTCGCCTTCTTCCTTGCTGGTAAACTTGCCGCTGGTTGCCGTAAACTGGGTGTCGCGATAGATGGTGGCGAGAACCCAGTAAGGTTCGGAAACGAAGTTGTCGATTTCCTTCTGGCGGTTCACGATGAGGGCAAGGGTAGGGGTCTGCACTCTACCGATGCTGAGCACCTGTCTGTTCTGACCATATTTCAATGTATAAAGACGGGTGGCGTTCATGCCAAGAATCCAGTCGCCGATGGCACGGGAAAGTCCGGCAAGATAGAGCGACTGATATTCCCCCTGGTCTTTCAGTTCCTGGAATCCCTGCTTGATGGCTTCATCGGTCATGGATGAAATCCACAGTCTCTTGACGGGGCATTTTGCCTGCGCCTTCTGCATCACCCATCTCTGGATAAGTTCTCCTTCCTGTCCGGCGTCACCGCAGTTGATGATGCTGTCGGCAGCCTGCATCAGTTTTTCGATGGTGGCAAACTGCTTTTTGATGCCTTCATCGTTGATGAGCTTGATGCCGAAGCGCTGTGGAATCATCGGCAACGCCGCAAGGCTCCAATGTTTCCACATCGGAGTATAATCATCCGGTTCTTTCAGCTCACAAAGGTGGCCGAAAGTCCATGTTACTTGGTAACCATTACCTTCCATATAACCGTCGCGCGCCGACGTAGCCCCGATAATTCGGGCGATGTCCTTAGCCACGCTAGGTTTCTCTGCTATACAAACTATCATTCCTTATTCTTATTTCTGTTTGCAAAGGTACAATAAAATAATGAGATAGCCATCATTTCGCCTCCTTTTTCTCATGGCGGGGAATAAAAAAGCCCCGTAAAGCTTGGGCACAATCTAGAACTTGTGCCTTGCCTTACAGGGCGTATTTTATAAATATCTGCGTAATCTGCGTAATCTGCGTGAGATTACTCGTACTCCTGCCAGCTCTTAATCTGAAGCTGATCCTGGCTCAATGTGCAGAATGCCTCGATGAAGGCGGAAGCCAGACGGGCATTGGTGAACAGAGGAATGTTGTGGTCGATGGCGCCACGACGGATTCTGTAACCATTGGTCAACTCACGCTTGGTGTGATTCTTAGGGATGTTGACGATGAGGTCGAACTTGTGGTCGGCAATCATCTGCATCACGTTAGGAATATCCTTGTGCTCCTCATCAGGCCATCCTACGGCTGTAGCCTTCACGTTGTTCTCATTCAGGAACTTCGCTGTACCGGCTGTAGCGTAGATGGTGTAACCGTTCTTCACCAGCGCCTGGGCACCGTCGAGCAGAGAAGCCTTCTCCTTCGCACCACCACTTGAAAGCATGATGCCCTTATCCTTTGAAGGAATCTTGTAGCCGGTGGCAATCAATGAGTTAAGCAATGCCTCCTCGAAAGTATCACCCATACAACCTACCTCACCGGTAGAACTCATATCCACACCCAAAACAGGGTCGGCGTTCTGCAAACGGGCGAATGAGAACTGTGAAGCCTTCACACCCATGCGGTCGATATCGAAGGCAGACTTGTCTGGCTTCTGGTATGGAGCGTCGAGCATGATGCGGGTAGCCGTCTCGATGAAGTTGCGCTTCAATACCTTGCTCACGAATGGGAATGAACGGGATGCACGGAGGTTACACTCGATCACCTTTACATCGCGACCCTTAGCCAGATACTGGATATTGAAAGGACCCGAGATGTTGAGCTCCTTGGCAATGGCACGAGAAATCTTCTTGATCTGACGGGCTGTAGCGAAGGAAATCTGCTGAGCTGGGAAGGTCATGGTAGCGTCACCAGAGTGAACACCCGCATACTCTACGTGCTCTGAAATACCATACTCTACAATCTCACCGTTCTGAGCCACACCGTCGAACTCAATCTCGTTGGTCTCGGTCATAAACTGGGAGATAACAACCGGGTACTCCTTGGAAACCTCAGAAGCTGCCTCCAGGAAGCGACGCAACTCATCATCATCGTGGCAAACGTTCATGGCTGCACCGGAAAGAACGTAAGATGGACGAACGAGAACAGGATAGCCTACCTCGTCGATGAACTTCTGAACATCCTCCATAGAGGTGAGGGCGCTCCACTTAGGCTGGTCGATGCCCAACTTATCGAGCATGGCAGAGAACTTACCGCGGTTCTCGGCACGGTCGATGTTCACTGGAGATGTACCCAGAATTGGCACAGACTGGCGATGGAGCTTCATAGCCAGATTGTTAGGAATCTGACCACCTACAGAAACAATCACACCACGTGGTGACTCCAGGTCGATGACATCGAGTACACGCTCGAATGAAAGCTCATCGAAGTAGAGACGGTCGCACATATCGTAGTCGGTAGATACGGTCTCCGGGTTGTAGTTGATCATGATTGACTTGTAACCCAACTTGCGGGCTGTGTTGATGGCGTTTACTGAACACCAGTCGAACTCTACAGAAGAACCGATGCGGTAAGCACCCGAACCGAGAACGATGACAGACTTCTCGTTCTTGTAGTAGTTGATGTCGTAACCCTCTACGGCGTATGTCATGTAGAGATAGTTGGTGAGGTCAGGATGCTCGCTAGCCACAGTAGGGATGCGCTTCACGGCTGGCAGAATGTTCAGCTTCTTGCGCAGGGCACGAACAGCCAACACCTCCTTCTCCATATTGGTGTTCTGAGTCTTCAATACGAAGCGGCCAATCTGGAAGTCAGAGAAGCCCAATACCTTAGCCTCGCGCATTACCTCGGCAGGAATCTCCTCCAAAGTATTATATTCAGAAAGCTTGTGCTTGTAATCAACGATATTCTTCATGCGCTCGATGAACCAAGGGTCAATCTTGGTCAACTCCTCGATGCGCTCGATGGTGTAGCCTTCCTCCAGAGCCTGGGCGATGGCGAAGATACGGAGGTCGGTAGGGTTGGAAAGTTCCTCATCCAGGTTGTCGAACTTGGTGTGGTCGTTGCCAACGAAACCATGCATTCCCTGACCAATCATACGGAGACCCTTCTGGAGCATCTCCTCGAATGAGCGGCCGATAGACATGATTTCGCCTACAGACTTCATGGAAGATCCAATCTTGCGGCTTACACCGGCAAACTTGGTAAGGTCCCAACGAGGAATCTTACAGATCATATAGTCTAGTGATGGAGCCACATAAGCTGAGTTAGGAGTACCCATCTCGCCAATCTGGTCGAGTGTATAACCGAGGGCAATCTTAGCTGCCACGAAGGCGAGCGGATAACCTGTAGCCTTAGATGCGAGGGCAGAAGAACGGCTCAAGCGAGCATTGATCTCGATGATACGGTAGTCGTTGGTCTCAGCGTTGAAAGCATACTGGATGTTGCACTCACCCACGATGTTGAGGTGACGGACACACTTTACGGCGATGTCCTGCAACATCTTCACCTGCTCATCGGTAAGAGAACAGGTAGGAGCCACTACGATAGATTCACCTGTGTGGATTCCCAGTGGGTCGAAGTTTTCCATAGAGGCAACGGTGAAGCAACGGTCGTTAGCATCACGGATGCACTCGAACTCAATCTCCTTCCATCCCTTCAGGCTCTCCTCAACGAGCACCTGAGGTGCGAAAGTGAAGGCAGATTCAGCAATCTCCTTGAACTCCTCTTCAGTCTTGCAGACACCAGAACCGAGGCCACCCAGCGCATAGGCAGAACGGATCATGATAGGGTAGCCGATGTTGCGTGCCGCAGCCACAGCCTCCTCCATGTTCTCGCAAGCGTGGCTTACTGGAACCTTGAGGTCAACCTTGTTGAGCTCCTTTACGAAGAGGTCGCGGTCTTCTGTGTTCATGATAGCCTCAACCGAGGTACCCAACACATCCACACCATACTCCTTGAGCACACCGTTGAGGTAAAGTTCTGTACCCACGTTCAAACCAGTCTGTCCACCCCAAGCCAGCATAATGCCGTCTGGGCGCTCCTTCTTGATAATTTCAGTTACAAAAAAAGGTGTCACCGGCAAGAAATAAACCTTGTCAGCAATACCTTCACTCGTCTGAATTGTAGCAACATTAGGATTGATAAGGACGGAACTGATACCCTCCTCGCGCAGCGCCTTGAGAGCCTGCGAACCGGAATAGTCAAACTCACCTGCCTGGCCGATCTTCAAAGCACCGGAACCCAGAACGAGGACTTTCTTAAGCTGTTTCTTCATCATGTTATATAACTATAAGTTTAATTTCTATTTCGGGTTACAAAGATACGCTATTTATTTCGTTTCTCCAAATTTTCTGCAAATCTTTACAGTTAAATAACATGAATTATTCATATTTCTGAGATAAAAGATTCGTCTTTTCCGTTTTTTTTGTTACTTTTGCAGCGGCTTATAGTCAATGTAGAATTAGATTAAACAATAGCTAACAAGATAAAGTGATAACAACAATGAAAGTCGGATTATTCGTCCCTTGTTATGTGGATGCTTTATACCCTGAAGCGGGTGTGGCTACATACAAGTTATTAAAGCACTACGGACTGGATGTCGGCTATCCCGAAAAGCAGACTTGCTGCGGTCAGCCGATGGCTAACGCGGGTTTTCAGGATAAGTCGGAGAAGGTCATAGAGACATTTGATGAGCTTTTCAAGGATTACGATTACATCGTAGCTCCTTCTGCCTCATGTGCCGCTTACGTAAAGGTGTATTACCCTAAGATTCTGGAGGGTAAGCACGAGTGTATTTCATCAAAGAAGATTATGGATGTTGTGGAGTTCCTTCACGATGTGCTCAAGGTGGATCATGTGCCTGGCAAATTCCCGCACGCCGTGAGTGTGCACAACAGTTGCCATGGTGTGCGGGAACTGGGCTTGTCGTCGCCATCTGAGCGACACATCAAACCGTTCAACAAGATTATCGACCTGTTGAATATGGTGGAAGGCATTACCATCCACGAACCGGAGCGCAAGGATGAGTGCTGCGGATTCGGCGGTATGTTCTCTATCGAGGAGCCTGCCGTTTCTATCCGAATGGGAGAGGATAAGATCAAGCGCCACATGGCTACGGGTGCCGAATATGTCACCGGACCGGATTCTTCCTGTCTGATGCACATGGCGGGTATTGCCAAGAAGGAGAAGATGCCGATTAAGTTTATCCATGTTGTTCAAATTTTAGCTGCAGGATTATGAGTACAGAACATTCCAAGAGAGCTGCGAAGTTTACGCAGAATGTAGAGAAGACCACCTGGCACGACGCAACCTTCTGGTCTGTTCGTCAGAAGAGAGATAAGATGGCGCAGGAACTTCCTGAGTGGGAAGACCTACGCGAGCATGCGTCTGAAATCAAGATGCACACCATCACCCATCTTGCCGATTACCTCGATATGTTTTCCAAGAACCTGGAGAGCCGTGGGGTAAAGGTGCACTGGGCTAAGGATGCACAGGAGTTTAACGAGATTGTGCTCGGTATTCTCAAAGATCATAACGTGAAGAAGATGGTGAAGTCGAAGTCGATGCTCACCGAGGAGTGCGAGATGAATCCTTATCTGGAGCAGCACGGCATTGACGTGGTGGAGACCGACCTGGGTGAGCGCATCATCCAGCTCTTGGGCCAGAAACCTAGCCACATCGTGATGCCTGCCATCCACCTGAAGCGTGAGGAAGTGGGAAAGATGTTCGAGGAGAAGGGAATCTCCAAGGAAATCGGAAACTACGACCCTACTTACCTGACCCGCTGCGCCCGCCATCATCTGCGCGACCAGTTTATGGAAGCAGGAGCAGGTATGACCGGCTGCAACTTCGGTGTGGCTGCCACCGGCGATTGCGTGGTTTGCACCAACGAGGGTAATGCCGATATGACCACTTCCATGCCTAAGCTCCACATTGTGGCGATGGGTATCGAAAAACTGGTTCCTGATTATAAGTCATTGGCTGTGTTCCAGCGTCTGCTCTGCCGCTGCGGAACAGGTCAGCCTACCACCGCCTTTACCTCTCATTTCCGTCAGGCTCGTCCGGGTGCCGAGATGCATGTGGTTCTGGTGGATAATGGCAGAAGCGATATTCTTGCCGACAAGGACCACTGGCAGACCTTGAAGTGCATGCGCTGCGGAGCCTGCATGAATACCTGTCCGGTTTATCGCCGTTCAGGCGGATACAGTTACACCTATTTCATTCCGGGTCCTATCGGTGTGAACCTGGGAATGCTGAAGAATCCTCAGAAGTACAGCGATAACGTATCAGCCTGCACCCTGTGCCTGTCATGCGATAATGTATGTCCTTCCAAGGTGGGTCCTGGTTCTCAGATTTACGCTTGGCGCCAGAGTCTGGAGAGATTGGGCAAGGCTAATCCTGTGAAGAGAGCGATGTCGAATGGTATGAAGTATCTCTTCGATCGTCCTGCGCTCTACACCACCGCCCTGAAGTTTGCTCCGCTTGTCAACCTGGTTCCTGAATGCTGCACGCACTTCAGCAATTGGAATGCCTGGGGCATCGGTCACGCCATGCCTGAGTTTGCGAAGAAGAGTTTTCATCAATTGTGGAAGGAGGGGAAAGTAAAATGAAAAAAGAAGATTTCCTGAACAAGTTGCGTAAGAATACGCACGTTCAATTCGATATGCCTGCCGTAGATGTCAAGGGAATCCAGTATGAGGATACCTTGAAGCAGTTTATTGAGATGACTGAGTCTGTGGGAGGTCATGTGATTGAGGCGAAGGAGGGCGAAAGCCTGGACGAACTGGTGAAGAAGGCTTATCCTGAAGCCAAGGTCTTTGCCTCTCATCTGCCTGAAATCACCATCGCACAGAAGAATCCTGATACCGTGGCTGAGGCCAACGATCTGAATGGCACCGATGTGGGTATCGTCCGTGGAGAAGTGGGTGTAGCCGAGAATGGCTGCATCTGGATTCCTCAGACCATGAAGGAGAAAGCCGTGCTTTTCATCTCAGAATATCTCGTCATCGTCTTAGAGAAAGATAAGGTGGTGAACAATATGCACGAGGCTTATGCCCGCATCGAGATGGATCCGAAGTACAATTTCGGTACCTTCATCTCGGGTCCTTCCAAGACTGCCGATATTGAGCAGGCATTGGTGATGGGTGCTCAGGCAGCCAGAGGCGTAACCGTAGTGCTAGTATAAAAAAACAGCTGTTAACTGTTAACTCTGTTAACCCTGTTAACTCCAGCCATAAAAAATCCCGAAGCTCATCATCTTGGTGAACTTCGGGATTTTACATTTTTTCTTATAATGTCCATTCATAGGTATCATAAACCACTCCTCTTCCTCCAAAACCTTCTTTCTGGTAGATGAGGCTGGTGTTGAGAACCTTTCCTCCTTCTTCATTGGACGTACCGAAATCAAAGAATTTGCAGTTCTTGTAGTCTTCTTGAAGAATCTTTCTGAATATCGCATCGATAGCATGCATGTGCTTGCCTTTTGGGGTGGCTGATATGTACTGGGAATGAACCACCTGAGGCGTGATGTAAAGTAACGAACCGCCTAGAATCTCTTCTCCCAGTTTGGCTACATAAAGACGTATTTGTTCTGGAAATCTTGATTTCAGCAGCAATATTTCTTCCAGGCTATGCACAGGCTTGGCTTGATAGGTCAGCATCAGGTTGTCTTCCAAAATCTTCCAAAACGCAGCAAAGTCATTGCTTTCTTCAGCGATGATGCCCTCTGTGCGTGCCTTGTTGGCACCATAGTGGCGGTCGCGGCTCCATTTTGGTGGTTGGCTCATGTCGATGACGGAGGCTATGTTGCGTACCGTCAGTTGCGCATGGCATTCCTTGACGATGGCATATAAATCTTCCTCTGCCGGTATTTGCTGGTAGATCCAGGGGATAGCCTTATAGACTACTTTCTGGAAACCTTCTGATAGCAGGTAGGAGTTGATGGCTACGAAGATGTCGCAAACATCCTTTGCCGAAGCCTTGCCGGTGGTAAGAAGACTCCCGTAGGTTAGCCCCTGGTGGGAATAAAAAGTTTGTCCCGATTGGTTGCCGGGGAGTATGGCGTATAGTTTGCCATCCTTCCATATCATCAGCGAATGGTCTGTGAAACGGTCGCTATGGTAATCCATATACAATCGGTTCAGAAGGAAGGTTCCTTGTTTGGATAATGCCACAAACTGGTTCCATTCCTCCTGATCACTTGTCTTGTTGTATCTTCTAATCTCAAATGCCATTGTTCTCTTTTGCGTATTCCAGGAAATCTTCGTATTCATAGATGTAATCATCGGCATCGTATAGCTCTGAAGCCAAGACAAAGCAGACCGACCCCGATGAAAAATCGTGGAGGGTGCGCCAGATGCCTGTGTTGACCAGCAGTCCTTGGTCAGGGCGGTTCAGAAGATAGTCTTCCTGTTTTTTTCCGTCGTTCAGGGTCACGGTGAAAGATCCGCTGGCAGCGATGATCACTTCCAGACATTCCTTGTGGGCATGACCGCCACGAGCCGCACCTGCTGGAATATCGTAAGTCCAGTAGGTGCGCTTGATGTCGAACGGCACATCCTTGAAATCCTCCACCTTCGTATGGAAGCCTTTAGAGTGATGCGTGTTCTGGAAACTGATGATTTTTCCTATTTCTTTCATGAATTCTTATTCTTTCATGAATCTTATTTCTTCATATAAGGGTCGGTGCCCAAAACGGTCTTTGCCAGGCGCTTTGCCTTGTCGCGAAGCTGATTCATGTCGTCGCCCTTCTCGCCGTAGCAGAGCACTACACCCATTCTTCTGCCCACGTGAGCCTCTGGCTTGCCGAAGATGCGGATGCGGGTGTGGTCTTCCTTCAGGGCATCGAGCATGTTGTAGTTCAATGGCTCGGTGCTTTCCTCTGGAGAGAGAATCACGGCAGAACAGCCGATGTGCTCCAGGTGGATTCCGGCGATAGGCAAGCCCATCACGGCACGGAAGTGGAGCTCAAACTCGCTCAGATTGGTGGTGTGACCGAGAGTAACCATACCCGTATCATGTGGACGAGGACTCAGCTCTGAGAAAATCACCTCGCCCTGCTTGCTCAGGAAGAACTCTACGCCCCAGAGTCCTGCACCTGTCAAAGCCTTGGTCACTTCGCCGGCAATGTGCTCAGCCTTCTTCAAGGCCTCCTCTGGGAGGTGGAATGGCTGCCAACTCTCACGGTAGTCGCCGCCCTTCTGTACGTGTCCGATAGGTGGACAGAAGAGGGTAGGACCATTCTTCTGGGTTACGGTGAGCAGGGTGAACTCAGAATCGAAGTCGATGAATTCCTCGATAATCACCTCCTTCACGTCGCCACGGCCTTCTTCCATTGCCTCCTTGTAAGCCTCCACCAGCTCATCGTCGTTGTGAACATAGCTCTGACCATGGCCGCTGGAGCTCATCAGTGGCTTCACTACGCATGGAAATCCGATTTCATCGGCTGCGTTCTTGAACTCCTCGAAAGTCTTTGCATAGAAATACTTGGCTGTGCGCAGACCCAGTTCCTTGGCAGCCAGGTCGCGGATGGCACGGCGGTTCATGGTGTAGTTCACGGCACGTGCCGAAGGCACAACCTGGATGCCCTCCTTCTCGAAGTCGAAGAGACGCTCGGTGCGGATAGCTTCAATCTCAGGCACGATGATGTCTGGGTGATGTTTCTCAACCACTGCGGTCAATGCGTCGCCATCGAGCATCGAGAACACTTCTCGCTCGTCGGCTACCTGCATGGCTGGTGCATTGTCATACTTGTCGCAAGCGATGACATACTGTCCTGCGCGCTTTGCGGCGATGGTAAATTCTTTGCCCAGTTCGCCTGAGCCCAAAAGCATAATCTTCTTCATGATTATATTATAAATTAAATTTCTTTCTGATAAATTCTGCGATAAACTTCTCTGTCTCCTCTATTCCCAGATGGCTGCTGTTGATGCAGAGGTCGTAGCTCTCGCTGTGTCCCCACTTCTTGCCTGTATAGTAATCGTAGTAGGAGGCACGCTGCTCCTCGTGGCTTTCGATGAACTTGCGGGCGGTGGCTCTGTCGATGTTCTTTCGCTTGCACACTGCCTTGATGCGGTCGTCGATATTGGCGGTGATGAAGATGTTGATCACATTCTTGTAGTCACGCAGCACATAGTCGGCGGTTCTGCCCACAAACACGCAGTTGCCCTGGTCGGCAGCCTTCTTGATGGCGTCGCTCTGAAACTTGTACAGGCCTTCCTGCGAGAAGTCGTTGTGATAGAAGCTGTTGTCGCTCAGGAAAGGCAGATGGGTATGGAAGAGAGACTTGAAGAATCCCTTCTGCTCATCGTTCTGCTCGAAGAATTTCTCCGAAAAACCGCTCTCCTTGGCAGCCAGGTTCAGCAGTTCCCGGTCGTAGCACTTGCAACCGAAATCCTCAGCCAGCTTCTCGGCGATGATATGGCCGCCGCTTCCTATCTGGCGACCCACGTTTATGATAATCTTGTTCATAAGCTTAAAAATTTAGCTGTTAACTGTTAACTGTTAACCTTTAACCGTTAACTTTCATGTTTTCTCTATGTTGTCTTTTCAACTTGTTCATGTAGCACACCATCACGATGGCAGCGATGACTGCGGCTGAGAAGTCGGAGATAGGCATACTGTACCATACGCCATCAATATCCCATATCATCGGCAGGAAAGCCAGGAGCGGCAGGAGGATGAGCAACTGTCTCGACAAGGAGAGGAAGATGCTGATCTTCACCTTTCCGATACACTGGAAGAAATTGGTGATGACCATCTGGAACCCGATGATCGGGAAGCAGAACATCACCACTCTGATTGCCTTGATTCCCAAGTCTATCAGCGTTTTATCCGTGGTAAACAGTCGGGCGCAATAGTAAGGCAGGAACATCGCTATCAGCCATCCCATCACCATGATGGCGGTTCCGGCAATGATGCTCAGGTTCAGAACACGCATCAGGCGGTCTAGTTTCTGGGCACCATAGTTGTATCCGGCTATAGGCTGCATTCCCTGGTTTACGCCGAATACGAACATCACGAACACCATCGCAATACCGTTGGCTATTCCGTAGGCACCCACGGAGAGGTCGCCTCCGAACTTCACCAGCTGGTTGTTGATGAAGATGACGATGATGCAGGCGCACACGTTCATCAGGAAAGGCGAAATGCCGATGGCGAGGATGTTATCTACGAGTTTCCTCTTCAGTTTGTAGATGCCTTTCTTGAAGTGGAGCAGCTCGTTCTTGTTGCTGAAGAGCTTGATCTGCCACATCAGCGCCATCAGCTGCGATAGGATGGTGGCGATGGCGGCTCCCTGTATTCCCCATTTGAACACGAGGATGAAGAGCGCATCCAGTATCACGTTCATCACCACTGTGAAGATGGTGGCGTACATCGCCTGCTTGGGCTTGCTCGCCACCCTGAGCAGGGAGTTCATGCCGAAATACATGTGGCTCACCACATTGCCCAGCAGGATGATGACCATGTACTCATGAGCATAGATGAGCGTCTGGTCGCTGGCTCCGAAGAACCTCAGGATAGGGTCGAGGAAGAGCAGACAGATGATGCTCAATCCGATACCGATGATGAGATTCAGAGAAATCGTGTTACCCAGAATGTTCTGCGCTGTGGCATAATCCTTTTGTCCCAACTTCACGCTGATGGCTGTGGACGCTCCCACGCCAACGCCGGCTCCGAAAGCGGCGGTGAGGTTCATGAAGGGGAAGGTGATGGCGAGACCTGAGATGGCCATGGCTCCCACACCCTGACCGATGAATACGCGGTCTACGATGTTGTAGAGCGAGGCGGCAGTCATCGCAATCATCGCTGGCAGGGCGTACTGAACGAGCAGCTTGCCCACCGGCTTCGTACCTAATTCTAATGTCGCTTGTTTATTTTCCATTTATATCTGTTTTTTCCTCATAGCCCATCGCCCTGCTCTTTTCAGAAAGCAGCAGCGTCGACTACTTGTCTGCAAAATTACAAAAAATATCTGATACCTTATTATATATATAGGAAAAACTTGCATTTCCTGATAAAAACTTCCCTTTTCTTTTGGCATTCTCATGCAAAATCAGTAATTTTGCATTTCGTAACAGACAACATTTACAATCGAAAGACCGATATAATGATGAAAAGATTTTTGATGCTTTATGCATTCTTACTAACTGCATTTACATTGTTGGCCCACAATAATAGGGTGGCTGGCATCGACATGGTGTCCTACCCAGGCGGCAAATGTATGTTGTATCGTCTTTACCTCAAGGATAAAGACCTTGACCATAATCCCTATTCGGTGAACCGCCCGGAGGAGTTCCTCTCGGCACGATCCATCGAAAGGCGCAAGCGACAGGGACTCCCTGTCGACCTCACCGACCTGCCCCTGGCTCCTGCCTACGAAAAGGCGGTAACCGATGCCGGCATCGAGATAGTGGGCAAGAGCAAGTGGAACAACACCCTGCTCATCCGCATCCACAAGGAGAAGGAACTCCGCAAGCTTGACGGCTTCGATTTCATCCGCAAGATGATGAAGGTATTCGTCGCTCCCGATTCCGTGAGCCAGAGAATACGGTCGGGGGTGAGAAAGGAGTTGAACGAATGGGGCAACGGTGCCGGATTCTATGGCGCTGCCGATGCCCAGCTGAAGGCGATGAACGGCAAGCGACTCCACGAGAGCAACCATCTGGGCAGGGGTATGATGATTGCCGTGTTCGATGGCGGATTCATGAATGCGGATAAGATTCCTGCACTGCACGATATCAAGTTGGCGGGCATCAGGGACTTCGTGGTGCCGCAGTCCAAGAACATCTTTTCTGAGATGGAACATGGCACGATGGTGCTTTCTACCATGGCTGCTAATGCGCCCAACTACTATGTGGGTGTGGCGCCGGAAGCGGAATACCTGCTGGTAAGATGCGAGGATGAGCGCACCGAGAGCCTTGCCGAGGAGGATTACTGGGCGAGTGCGGCAGAATATGCCGACAGTTGTGGCGTGGATATCATCAACTCCTCGCTCGGCTATCATGGCTTTGATGATGCTGCAATGAATCATCATTATTATGAGCAGGATGGAAAAACCGCCCTGATTTCCCAAACGGCGTCGATGTGTGCCGATAAGGGCATCATCTGTGTGAACTCTGCCGGAAACGATGGCATGGGTGCCTGGAAGAAAATCAACTTCCCTGCCGATGCCAAGGATATCCTGACGGTGGGCAGTATCAACGAGCAGGGCACGAACGCCGCCTTTAGTGCCGTGGGACCTACGGCGGATGGCAGAATCAAACCGGATGTGATGGCGTATGGCAGTCCTACCTGCGTGATAACGGGCAGGGGCAGCATCATCAACGATAACGGAACCTCGTTCTCATCGCCGCTGATAGCCGGCATGGTAGCCTGTCTCTGGCAGGCGCTTCCCCACAAGACTGCCAAGCAGATTATCAAACTCGTAAGATTGGCAGGCAACAATCAGCAGCACCCCGATAATGTCTTCGGATATGGTGTTCCTGATTTTTGGAAAGCTTATCAGACGGGGAAAGCGATAAAGTAGTTAATAGTTCCCTTAATTTTGCAATTAGGCTTCCCCCCCCCCTAGCCCCCGTTCCCAGCGATTCCATCGCTGGTCCAACAATACGCCCTGAAAGGGCGTGTGGCGCTTACTGGCGAAAAGTTCTGTAAATGAAGAACGAAGAGTGAAGAATTTTGAGTGAAGAACGATATATGAAGCAAAGATTATCTCTCTATGAATTAAACTCGATAGTCAGCGAAATCATTTCGATGTCCTTGCCCGACAGCTATTGGGTGGAAGCGGAACTCTCCG